>JAJDDR010000526.1 GCA_029260255.1 Phycisphaerae bacterium | reverse complement strand
GCTATAAGAGGATAGACGGCGCACCACGGCGGTTTCTCGACAGAAACTCGGAGGTGAGCATCGATTTCCTGATCTCCGGAGCGCTGGCGGGACGGACGAGTAAGAACAAGTCCGTGCGTTTCCCCGACCCATCCGAGGCGGAAATTCACGGAGACTTGCCTACCGTCTCTCTTGCCCGGCTCATCGAACTGAAGCTGGTGACTTGGCGCTTCAAAGACTGGGGCGATGTTGTCGAGTTGATTCGTCGCAACGGTCTGGACGAATCATTCGCCGAACAACTCGACTCATCCGTCAGAAGTGCATTCGGTGAGTGCTTGGATCAGGCGTCGGATGAGTTCTATGACGGCCCGCAGATTTGAACGCTGATGTCGACCCGGGCCGGCGCCCTGCGTGATGAATGCACGGGATTAAAACTGATGGCGGTTTCATTCACGACATTCGAACGCCTCAAGGGCAAAGGCGTCACCGCCTACAAGCGTGGCGAGTTCCTTGCCGCCAAGACGTATCTCGTGGATGCGGCCGAGTGCATGGTGGAACTGGCGGAGTCCGCCAAGACTGCCGAAGCCAGACGCCAGCACGAAGAGTTGGCCGCCGAGTTGATCGATCTGGCCAAGGACTGCGATCGGCGTCATCGGTCTCCGAAACAGAACCGCCGCCCGCAGCGCGAAAAAGAGGGCGACGACGGGGCGGACGCCTCCGACTGGATCGCGAAAGAGAAACCGACCATTGGTTTCGACGACATCGCCGGGCTCGAAGACGTCAAGGAAGACATCCGCCTCAAGATGATCTACCCCGCGTCGCACCCCGAACTGGCGAAGAAATACGGCATCGCCCTCGGCGGCGGGCTCTT
This sequence comes from Phycisphaerae bacterium, assembly GCA_029260255.1. GTDB lineage: Bacteria > Planctomycetota > Phycisphaerae > UBA1845 > UBA1845 > OFTM285. Next base: position 4,817 of record JAJDDR010000526.1, on the reverse strand, counting down.
GCTCTACGGGCCGCCCGGAACGGGCAAGACCATGATGGCCAAGGCGATCGCCCACGAACTCGACGCCACGTTCTTCGTCATCAGCCCCGCACAGATTCTGAGCAAATGGGTCGGGGAAGCCGAGCAGAACATCCGGAAGCTGTTCGAGGCGGCTAAGTCCGAAAAGTCCGCCATCATCTTCATGGACGAAGTTGAAGCCCTGGTGCCCAAACGAAAGAGCGACTCGTCGTCCGTCATGCAGCGAGTCGTCCCGCAGATACTCCAGGAGTTGGAAGGTTTCGATCGCAAGGATGACGCGGCAATACTCTTCGTGGGCGCTACGAATAAACCATGGGCGCTGGACGATGCCATGCTCAGACCGGGGCGTCTGGACACGAAGGCGTATGTCGGCTTGCCCGACGCGCCGGCGCGGTATCGCCTGCTGGAGATCCACTTCGGCGATCGGCCGGTGGATGAGGATGTCGACTTTGGAGAGCTTTGCGATCGACTCGTCGGCTACAGCGGTGCCGACATCAAGGGCATCGCTCAACAGGCGGCGTCGATTCCGTTCACCGAGGCAATCGGCGGCCGCCAGCCCAGGCCGATTTCCATGATGGACGTTATGAGCGTTATCGAGGCGACCCCGGCTTCCGTGTCGAAGACTACGGAGGCGAGGTACGAGGTGTTCGCACAATCCGGAGAGTAGCAAGCGGAAAACCAGTGCCGCGGCATTGTCATGGGTAACGAAAACGCAGATCCGAAGTTGTTCTTCAAGTCGCCCGACGCGGTTGCCCTCGTCGTCGACCCCGATGATCTGTTCGGACTACTCACGCGCTGCTACGATCTGGCTCCCGATCAGGCGGCGCTCGTCACACGCACGCACGGCGACCGCGTCGTACACGCGCCCGGCTCGCGGATCACCGCTGGCGACGTTGCCGAGATGATGATCGTGCGAACCACGCCGTTCGTGCTGCGGTATGACGAGCAATCCGCGGCGTCGCTCGATAAGTTCCGGTGCTCGGCAGCGCTTGCCATGCGGTTCGCGCCGGTCCCGGAGCGATCCGATCTGGTCTCCTTTCACAACCTGATCGTCGGCAGTTCGCGTACCGTCGAGGCACGGGATGTTCGCGCGTATTTCGAGGCATCCGTGGCCCGTGCGCTGGCGACGGCGGCCGAAGGTCGCGGGGTTGAGGTCCTCACCGATCCGAAGAACAGCGAGATGCTCTCGGTCGAAATCGGCGATTCGCTCAAGAAGGCAGCATTCAGCGCGGGCGTGAAGATTGAACCGCCGTTGGAAGTGTTGTTCGATTCACCGATCTACCGCCAGGTACGCCGGGCGCGCGCCGAAGCGCGGCGCAGGCGCGACGAGTTCGCCGCCAGGGATCGCATCGAGCAGGCCAGAGAAACCGCCCGCACCGGGCACGTCCAGAAACTGACCACGCTGCTCGACGAGCTTCGCGCCCTTGCCCAGGAATCCCCCGATCATGAACTCCCCGATCTCGTTCGGACGTTCCCCGAGACCGACCGTGGGCAACTGTACGAAGCCCTCCTCGAGGTTGACGAAAACCACGCGCTCACCGATTCCATCGTCGTCGGCGCCGGCGCGGAGCTCCTCTTCTTTGCGCCACACGCGCTCGACGCCGCGCGGAGGATCGTTGCCATGCCGGGCACCGTCGGTCCCGTGCGTTCGGTGCAGACCTGTATGGACTGCAACGACGACCGGCGACTACTCGTGGGTGCCTCCCGTGGAGTGCACGAACTGCGCGCCGACGGCGAAGGAGACGTGACGACCTACGCGAGCCCGCCCGACGCTGACGTGCGCGGCGGCGTCAATTCCGTGGCGCTCGCCGGCGATCACCTCTTCGCGTCGCATTCCGAGCTCGGCCTGCTCTGCTGGAAACGAGGCGCGGATCACCCACCGCGGAGGCTGTTCTCCGACTTGACGCAGGCGGGCACGGCCGTGCGCTGCGTCCGGTTCTTCGCTGGAAATCTCTTCTTCTCCGTTGACTGTGACGTCTACAAGCTGCCGGCGGACACACTCGAGGGAGCGCCGCGCGCGCTTCGCGGCAGCAGGTCGCTCATCACCGCCGTGTGCCCGGCGGCGGGCGGCGTCTATGCCGGCAACGCCGCCGGCGAGGTCTTGTATTGGCCCGAGGGCGGCATCGACGTCCCAGAGGTCCTGCACGCGGGTCGCCAGCGATCCACCGAGTCTATCGAATTGCTCGAATTCGGAGGCCTGCCGAGGCTGTTTTTCGCCGACACCTCACTCGCGGTCTACGCGCGCGTGCTCGGCGATACGTTCACCTGTCGCTACGAAGCCGGTGGTCAGACACTCCGCCGCGTCGAAGTTGCCCCCGACATCATCGTCGCCACCAACGACGTGCGCGACCGGCTGATCTGTTGGCACTTGCACAGACCGGCTGAGCCCTATGGCGTCGCGCCCGTCGCCCGCCTGACCGGCCACTCCGTGCAGGACGTCTGCCTGGTCCCGGCTACCTGACGAATCCGCTCTTCGAGATCCGACCCGCGCCGCCGGTCGCCTGTCCGTTGCGTACGCGGTGCTTGCACGCCATACTTCGCCCCGGACCAAGGAACGGATTCGCGACACGGTGAACACGACGCAAAGCTCAATCGTGACAAGCACGAACGACGGCAGCAGCCGGTCGTGGTGGTCATGGTGGTGCCTGTTGGAGTTGGTCGCCGCGTTTGCAGTGTTCGCCGGTCTGATGCACTTTCTTTACCTGGGACCGCCTGATGTGCCATACCACGACATCGGCGTCCCCGGGCACGATTCCTTCTACCACATCAAGATGGCCGCCACGCTGCCCGAGATCGGTCTCGTCGACACATTCCCCTGGCTGCGCACGACGGTGTTCAACGACCGGTTCGTCAATCACCACTACGGGTTCCACGTGATACTCTCGCCGTTCGTCCATCTGTCACACTGGCTGACCGGCGACTACGTACCCGGAGGCCGCTGGTTCATCACAGTCTCCTTCGGAGCGTCGATGGCACTGGTCCAACTCCTCCTGATGGTGCGACGCGTGCAATTCCGCTGGGCGTGGCTCGTGCTCTGCCTATTGCTTCCGACCCAGTTCTACACGCGGCACTTGTTTGTACGGGCCATCAATCCGTCTCTGATTTGCATGCTGCTTCTCTGTCTGTGCATGTTCACGCGGCGGTTTCGCTCCGCGGGCGTTGTTGTGGCGGTGTCCATTCACGTCTACCTCGGAAGCGTGCTGTTCGCACCCGCGCTGGTCGCCGCGATGTTCGTCGCGGGCTTGCTCGGCGTCCTTGCGGGCGATCCCGAAGGTCGCCCCGTAACGCTACGCCGTTTCTGGGGGTGGAAGCTTCTGATCTGGTGCACGGTCGGGTGGACCGTCGGTCTCGCGACGCACCCCTACGGAGGCGTCGACATCGTCGAGTTCCTCAAACTCCAGGTCCTCGGATCGGGCTTGACACCCGACATTCCGGTGGGCCGCGAGTGGAAGAGCTACACGCCCGCGTGGTACTTCGTCAGGATGTGTGGACTTACCATCACCATCACGCTCGTCGTGCTCTGCCTGCGGTTACGCGTGGGTCCGAAACTCGACGCGGACGAGTTCGCACTTGTGTTGATCAACATTCTGTTCTTGATCCTGGTGCTCAAGGCCCGGCGGTTCATCGAGTACTGGCCCGTGTTCGCCACGCTTTGCGCAGCCGTTGTGGCTTCTCCGATCATCGAACGGGTGCGCCGACCGCGGCGCGACCGCTGGCCCTGGCTTACGCCCGTCTCGTGCGTGCTGACTGCACTGGCCGTTTTTCTCTTGGCGTTGTTCGCAATCCGCGCCTACTTCCCCGCGCACGATGCCGCCGACGCCGGGGCACGGTTCTTCTCCGAGTGGAAACTCTGGTCGTTGCTTGCCGCTTGCGGGGCGATCCTTCCCATAACACGCGCTTGCGCGAGCGGCACACACGGGCGCGCCACCGCGGCGCTGTGGGCGCTCATCGCGGGCGCTTTCTTTTGTGGCGTGATCGCGGCCACGATGCATCTATTCGCCCACCGCATCGATGCGCCGCCGGGGAGGGCGGTCACTTCGTGGTGGCCATTTGCCGCGATGCTGTGCGGCTACGCGCTGATTGGTTACGCGAGCGGCACCGCCACGCCGTTAAGCGGGCGGCGAGCCGTGACGGTCATGTCCACCGCGATCGCCGTTACCATCGCTATCGCTCCGCCCGCGGGTGCGATGTTCGGACGACTCCAGGTCGAGACGAAGTGTCTGTACGATCTGCCCGCGCTGCGCGCCCTCATGCAGGTCTTGAACGCCGAGTCCGAGCCGGGCGACATCGTCTTTACCGACGATTGGGACATCTTCCCCGTCTACTTCTACCTCAATCACCGCAACCACTACCTGGTCGGCCTCGATCCGAAGTTTTCGCACGCAAAGGACCCGGTTCTGTGGGAGCGCTACGTGTGCGTCTCGCGCGGAGACGTCCCGGCCGCGCGCACCGTGGAACTGGTGGAGAACGGAACGACCGTCGAACGGAAGATCAACGTCCGGCTCACCGACATCCGCGACCATTTCGGCGCGCGCTTCGTCATCGTCGACAATGATCACCGGGCACTCGCCAAGAAACTCGACCGCGCCACCGGCTTCGCCGAGCGCGTCTTTCCACCGAAAGTGCGCAGTGCCCGGAGGCCGCCGTATCTGCTCTACCGTGTCCTTCCGGCAAGGGTGTATGACGCGATTTGACCGGGCCGGTATCGTCGGCCATCGACCGATGGTGGTCGGGAGGACGGCTGATGAAATCCATGAAGAGGCAGGCGATTCCTGCCCGGCTTGAGGCGGGGCGGCGAC
>JAJDDR010000525.1 GCA_029260255.1 Phycisphaerae bacterium | reverse complement strand
TCGGTGGCCATCACGATTCTCGCACGACTGATTATAGGCTGGCTGTGCGACAAGGTCGGACCGCGACTGAGCTATACGTTCCTCTTGCTGTTCGGCTCCATTCCGGTCATGGCGATCGGCCTGGCCAACACGTACGAGACGTTCCTTCTGTTCCGCCTCGGTATCGGTGTCATAGGAGCATCCTTCGTCATCACGCAGTACCACACGTCGGTGATGTTCGCCCCCAACTGCGTGGGAACGGCGAATGCGACTTCCGCCGGCTGGGGGAATCTCGGCGGCGGTGTTACTCAGATGATAATGCCGCTCGTGTTTGGGGTTTTCCTTTACTTCGGCTGCGCGAATGCCGCGGCGTGGCGATGGTCGATGGTCGTCGCCGGTGCGGTCTGCTTCGTGACCGGGATCGCGTACTACTTCTTCACGACCGACCTGCCCGACGGCAACTTCAAAGACCTGCGTGCCGCAGGCGAAATCGATGTCAAAGAGAAGAAGTCGCATGCGTTTCGGCTGGCTGCGACGGACCACCGCGTGTGGGCGTTGTTCTTCGTTTACGCAGCGTGTTTCGGCATCGAACTGACGCTCAACAACATCGCCGCCATCTACTACATGGACCACTTTGATCTGGGTCTTAAGACCGCGGGTCTTGTGGCCGGTCTGTTCGGCCTGATGAACATCTTCGCCAGGACGCTTGGCGGATTCATCAGCGACAAATTCGTGCAGACGGGCGGTTTACGCGGGCGCGTCAAATGGTTGTTCATCGCTCTGTTCGTCGAGGGCGTTGCGCTCGTGTTCTTCTCGCAGATGAAGGTGCTGGCACTGGCCATCCCGGCGATGATCCTGTTCAGCCTGTTCGTGCAGATGTCAGAAGGCGCGACATACTCGGTCGTCCCGTTCATCAATAAGAAAGCGCTCGGGTCGGTCGCGGGCATCGTTGGCGCGGGCGGAAACATGGGTGCGGTTGCCGCGGGGTTTCTTCTTCGCGCCGAGGGCGTCAGCACTCCGCAGGCCCTTCTGATCCTGGGGGTGCTCGTGTCGTTCTGCGCCTTTTTCGCATTCCTGGTCCGGTTCTCGCCGGCGGACGAAGCCGCCGCCGCCGCGGAGTTCGACAAGGCGATGGCGAATCGGCAGGAGACGATGAAGGACCGCGTCCCGATTCACGACCTCATTCCGGGCGTCAGGCACATTCGGCCGATGGACTTGCTGCGCATCTACCTCGGAATCGCGCTGATCATTAAGGGTATCCATTTCATTACGAATATGGCAGAACTCGAGGCCACGGTCGGCGTCGAACTGGGCGAGGGACAGACGTTGATCGCGTGGTCGGTGGTGTTCGCGCACGTGGTGGGCGGGGCTAGTCTGGCACTTGGGTTCATCACGCGCATCGGTGCGGCCGCTAACTCAGTGATCTTGTTGGGCGCCGTCGTGGTTACGTTGACAACCGCGTCCGACGCAGGCGGCAGCCTGTTGGGCACGAACGTGGACTTCCAGTTCACATCGTTTGTGTTCTTCGCGCTGGCGTTGTTCATCTGGCGGGGATCGGGACCGTTCTCGCTGGACCATCTGCTCCGCCTCGATGCGGAAAAGGAACCGGAGATACTCTGAGTCGGCTCGGGTGTGAGCGCGCGAAGCGGCAATGTGAAAATCGATCATTGAATCGCAAGAAGGATTGACTTCGTCATGAGCAAACTGACTCATTGGAATCCGGATGACCCACAAGAGTGGGAAAGCACTGGCAAGGGTGTGGCCACGCGAAACCTGTGCGTGTCCATACCGAACCTCTTGTGCGCGTTCTCGGTATGGTTGTACTGGGGCATGCTGGCGAAGTTCATCCAGAAACTGCATTTTTCCAACCCAGAGCTGTTCAACTTCACGTTTCTGAATGACGGCGAGGCCTACTCGGGGGATCATTACCGAGCGTTGATGTTCAACCTGCCCGCCGTTGCCGGTCTCGCGGGAGCAACGCTGCGGATCCCAAACTCGTTTATGATCTCGATCTGCGGCGGGCGCAACGTCAAGTTCATGACCACGCTGTTGCTGATCCTGCCGGCCATCGGCGCGGGCTTCGCGTTGCAGAATCCCGACGTTCCGTTTCTGACGCTGATCATTCTGGCGGCGCTGTCCGGCGTGGGCGGCGGCGCGTTTTCCTCTTCGATGTCCAACATCAGCTTCTTCTTCCCCAAGCGCATGCAGGGGCTGTCGCTGGGGCTCAATGCGGGCCTGGGAAACCTCGGCGTCAGCGTGATGCAGTTTCTGTTGCCGTGGATCATCACTTTCGGCGCGTTCGGTGCGATCGGCGGCGAGGGATACTTGATCGGCACAGGCGACGGGGCCAAGACGATGTGGATCCAGAACGCCGGGCTCGTGTGGGTACCGGTCCTCGCGTTTCTCGCAATCGCCGCCGTGCTCTTCATGAACAACCTGCCGCAGCACAAGTGCGGCGCGTTCCCGGTCGCCATCGGCAAATACCTCTGGCTGATGCTGCTCGGCTACATTGGTGCGACGGTGGCCATTGTGTTGTTGATTACCCCGTGGGGCGGTTTCCCCGTATTGCTCAAGATCTTCCTCATCGTACTGATCGCGGCGGTCATAACACTCTCAGCCATGCGTTTCCTGACGCCGAAGGAGACCAAAGCGAATCTGAAGAAGCAGTTCGAGATATTCGGCAACAAGCACAACTGGATCATGACGTGGCTGTATACCATGACGTTCGGCTCGTTCATCGGGTACGCCAACGCGTTTCCGAAACTGATCGACGATGTATTCGGCGTGATTCGCGTCGGGTCTGACGGCAACCCCCTTACCGAGTCGCTGATTAATCCGCACGCCCCGATTTCCTCTTCGTACATCTGGATCGGCGCGGGCGTCGGAGCGCTCATCAGGCCGGTTGGCGGCTGGCTGTCGGACAAGTGGGGTGGCGCCCGCGTCACCCATTGGGATACGATCGTGATGATCGCTGCCACGGTCGGCGCGGGCTGGTACGTATCCAAGGCGAGCCAGTCGGCGACGCCCGAGCAGTACTTCATCCCCTTCCTGCTGGTCTTCATTCTGCTGTTTGCCACGACGGGCATCGGGAACGGTTCGACGTTCCGGATGATTCCGATCATCTTCTCGAAGGAACAGGCCGGTCCGGTCCTCGGCTGGACGTCGGCGATCGCGGCGTACGGCGCGTTCCTCATCCCGAAGATCGTTGGCACGCAAATCAAGGGCGGCACGCCCGAATACGCCTTGTACGGGTTCGCGGTGTACTACTTCAGTTGCCTCATCGTTAATTGGTGGTTCTACGCGCGGCGTAACGCGGAGATCAAGTGCTGATGGCCGACAAGGGCATCCGAAACGTAACCGCCGTCCTCCTCATTGGTGCCGTCTTCAGCGTGGCGACGCTCGCGGCGCGGCTGGGTGCGTTTCATTTGCCGGGCAACAATCAGGGCTACTCGCCGGAACAGCCCATCGCGTTCTCCCATCGGCTGCACGCCGGTGAATTGCTGATCGACTGCCGCTACTGCCACTACGGAGCGGAAACAAGTCGCCACGCCGGCATCCCCGCGAGCAGCGTGTGCATGAACTGCCACACCTTCGTCACCGATACGCTCGGCTCGTTGCGTGCCGAAGACGAGCGTGCGAAGGAAGAGGAACGCAAGCCCAATCGGATGGTCTCGAGCGAGTTGCAGAAGCTCTACGGCGCCCTGGCGCTGGACGACGAAATGAAACCAACGCCGGACGGTGTACCCGCGCCCATCGAGTGGATCCAGGTGCACAACCTGCCGGACTTCGTCTACTTCAATCACAGCGCGCACGTCACGGCCAACGTGGCCTGCGAGCGGTGTCACGGCGCCGTGGAGACCATGGAACGTGTGTCTCAAGTCGAGGACTTGAGCATGGGCTGGTGCGTGAACTGTCACCGTGATGTAAACCGCGTCGGTCTCGCGGGTCGATCGGTTAACGCTTCTCTGGATTGCGGCGCCTGCCACTACTAGGAGCCTTCGGTCGTCATGGTCGACAACACACGGAAAGCATACTGGAAGAGCCTCGCCCAGCGCGATGACGGCACCATCCCGTTGCCGGTCGCCGGGAGCGAGTTCCAGGAGGTCCCCGAGTCGGGCGGGCGCGGTCTGACCCGCCGCGACTTCCTGGCGGCCGCCGGCTTCACCTTCGGCAGCGTGGCATTGACCGGCTGCAATCGCGCTCCGGTCGAAAGGGCGATCCCCTACCTCATTCAACCCGAGGCCATCATCCCCGGCCGAGCGACGTACTACGCATCCACCTGCGGCGCGTGCAGCGCGGGCTGCGGCATGCTCGTCAAGAACCGCGATGGCCGCGCCATCAAGCTCGAAGGCAATCCCGACCATCCAGACTCCCGCGGAGGACTCTGTGCGGTCGGACAGGCATCGGTCCTGGGTCCGTACGACAGCAAACGGTTGCAAGCCCCGCTGCTCAAGAGTGCGTCTGCCAAATGGGACGCGGTTGATGGCGAGATCGTCGCGCGGCTCGAGGCGATTCGCCGCGATGGCGGAACCGTGCGGTTCCTGAGCGGTCCGGTGACAAGCCCCACCATGAGTCGCATGATTGACTCGTTCCTGGGCACCTTCGCCGATGCGCGCCACGTAACCTACGAAACACTGTCGATGTCGGCCATTCATCGCGCACACGAGCGCACGCACGGTGCGCGCGTCCTGCCGCGTTACGCCTTCGACAAAGCGGAAGTTATCGTCGGCTTCGACGCCGATTTCCTGGGTACATGGGTTTCCCCGGTGTCCTTCGCCGCCGGCTGGAGCGCCGGACGCAACGCGGACGCACCGCGCTTCTCCTATCACGTTCAGTTTGAAGGGCGGATGTCCGTCACCGGCGCCAAGGCCGACCGGCGAATCCGCATCGCACCCGGCGAACTCGGTCTCGCAATGACCCACCTCGCGTCGATGCTCGCGCATCGCGCGGGCGCGCCGTTCGACTCCGGCAGCCCGGCAGCTTGCCCGATCGACGCCCACCTGCTCGAAGAACTGGCCGATCGGCTGTGGCACGCCCGCGGCAAGTGCCTCGTCGCCTGCGGCAGTCAGGACGTCGACGAGCAGGTGCTCTGCAACTTCATCAACCATCTTCTCGGCAGCTACGGCGCGACGATCGACGTTCAGCACCCCGCCTCACCGGTTGAAAACCGGTACCACAACGACGACGCGGTCCAGGATTTGTTGCGGGAACTGGCTTCCGGCACCGTTGACGCCTTGTTCATTCACGGGGTCAACCCGGTGTACGACTTGCCGAACGGTGCGGACTTAGCCCAGACGCTGCCCAAGGTCGAGACCGTCGTCAGCTTCTCCGATCGCGTCGACGAGACTTCACGGCACGCGACGTACAACTGCCCCGATCACCACTACCTCGAATCCTGGGGCGATGCCGACGCCGGCGACGGGACCATTGCCTTCCGCCAGCCCACGATGCTGCCTCTGTTCGACACGCGCTCTGTACTGGAGAGTCTCTCCATCTGGTCCGGCAGGAAGCAGGCGGCGCAGGCAATCGTCCGCGAGACATGGGCGAGCCGCGGGCTGAAGCCCGCGGCTCGAAGGGGCGCGACGCATGGGACGTTGCCATCCACGATGGTCTTGCAATGGTGCGCACCGACCCGGTCAGCGTCGGCGCGTTCAGATCGGAGTCGGTCAAGCCCGTTCGAGCCGCACAGCCCGTGCCGGATGGCAAGCTCGCGCTCGTACTCTATTCGAAAGCCTCCATGCTCGACGGGCGCTGCGCGTCCAACCCGTGGTTGCATGAGATGCCCGATCCAATATCGAAGGTTGTTTGGGACAATTACGCCTGCGTTTCGGAGCCGACGGCTACGCAGCTTGGTCTGGCCACCGGCGACGTCGTCCGCATCGACGCCGGCGACTCCAAGAGCATCGAGCTACCCGTTCTCGTTCAACCGGGTCAGCACGATCAGGTCATCGCCGTCGCGCTCGGTTACGGCCGGGCGGAGAGCGCTCGCTTCGCCGACGTCGGTCCTGAATGGCTCGAGCGAAGACCGGTCCTGGGCGACAACGGCTTGGTGGGAACGAACGCCGCACCGCTACTGACCTACCGCGACGGCACGCTTCGCCTGTCCGGCGCGGCTGTGTCCGTCACGCGAACCGGGCGCACGCACGAGCTCGCCTGCACCCAGGACTACCACAACATCGAAGTCCCCGAAGCGCTGACGGTTCCCGGCATGAATCGCCGCCGGCCTCTCATTGGGGAGACGAGCCTCGCGTCGTACAAAAAGAACGGGACACTGGACCACCACGGCCACGGCGGACACCACGATCTCGGTGAACTCTGGCCGGAGGATCACCAGTACAACGGGCATCACTGGGGAATGGCCGTCGACTTGACCGCCTGCACCGGTTGCTCCGCGTGTGTCGTCGCCTGCCAGGTGGAGAACAACGTGCCCGTCGTCGGAAGAGACGAGGTCCGTCGCAAGCGCATCATGCACTGGCTGCGGATCGACCGGTACTACTGCGACAATCACGGCGAAGTCGACGTTGCCCATCAACCCATGATGTGCCACCACTGCGATCACGCGCCATGCGAGACCGTCTGCCCCGTTTTGGCAACGGTTCACAGCGAGGAAGGGCTCAACCAACAGACCTACAACCGCTGCGTCGGCACGCGATACTGCGCGAACAACTGCCCCTACAAGGTACGCCGGTTCAACTGGTTCGAGTACGCCCGCGAAGACACCCTCGCGAACATGATGCTCAACCCGGACGTCACCGTGCGCAGCCGCGGCGTCATGGAGAAGTGCTCCTTCTGCGTGCAGCGGATCGAGGAAGTGCGCGTGGAAGCCAAGAGAGAGGGACGCCCCATCGCCGACGGCGACGTCCTCCCAGCCTGCCAGCAGTCGTGCCCGGCGCGCGCGATCGTGTTCGGGGACATGAACGATCCCGAAAGCGCGGTCTCCAAGCTGATCGCCGGCGGGCGACACTATCGCTTGCTCGAGGAAACCAACGTCAGGCCGTCGGTCGGATACCTCGGCCTGGTGCGTAACAGACAAGATGACGAGGATCGAACACACCATGGCTAGTGCGCCAGCGGCCATCAGTGGACCCCTGATTCTGGGTGACAAGTCCCCGGGGCAGGTGACGGACGACGTCTGCTCGGCATTGGAGCGCGGTCCCGCGCGGTCGTGGTGGATCGCAATCGCCATATCGAGCTCGATGCTCCTGCTCGGACTCATCACCGTTGCCTACCAGGTGCTTACCGGGATCGGCACCTGGGGGCTGAACAACACCGTCGGGTGGGCATTCGACATTACGAACTTCGTGTTCTGGATCGGCATCGGGCACGCCGGAACGCTGATCTCCGCCGTGTTGTTTCTCTTCCGTCAGAAGTGGCGGACCTCTGTGAATCGTGCCGCCGAGGCCATGACGATCTTCGCCGTCATCTGCGCGGGGATCTTCCCGCTGATCCACATGGGACGCCCCTGGCTGGCGCATTGGATGGCGCCCTATCCCAACACGCGCGGACCGCTGTGGATCAACTTCCGCTCACCGCTGGTCTGGGACTTCTTCGCGATTTCGACGTACTTCACCATCTCGCTGATGTTCTGGTACGTCGGCCTGATTCCGGACATGGCTACCATGCGGGACAGGCTAACAGGCGGCTGGCGGAAGAAGGCGGCGAACTTCCTCAGCCTCGGTTGGAACGGTTCGTTCCGCACCTGGTTCCATTACGAAACGGTGTATCTGCTGCTCGCCGGGCTGGCCACGCCGCTGGTCGTGTCCGTGCACACCATCGTCAGTTGGGACTTCGCCACCTCGGTGATTCCCGGGTGGCACACGACGATCCTGCCGCCCTACTTCGTCGCCGGTGCGATCTTCTCCGGTATGTCGATGGTGCTCACCCTCATGCTCATCGCACGCAAGACGATGGGGCTCGAGGACTACCTCACCAAGCGCCACGTCGGCGCAATGTGCAAGCTGCTGATTGCCACCGGCGGCATGGTCGCGATCGCCTACGCCACGGAGTTCGTCGCGGCCATGTACTCCAATAACGACTACGAGCAGTTCGCGTTCATCAACCGCGCGAAAGGACCGCTCTGCTGGTCCTATTGGATCATGGTGTCCTGCAACGTGCTCACGCCGCAGATCCTCTGGTTCAAGTGGGCGCGATCGAACATGGTCGTGGTGTTCGTGGTTTCCATTCTGATCAATATCGGCATGTGGTTCGAGCGATTCGTGATCATCGTGACGTCGCTGCACCGCGACTATTTGCCGTCGAATTGGACGGGTTACGCCCCGACATCGATTGAAATAGCAACGCTGGTGGGCAGTTTCGGGCTGTTCCTCACGTTGTTCCTGCTGTTCTGCCGGTTTGTTCCCGTGATCGCTATCGCGGAGGTAAAAGGCGTCTTGAGTCATGGCAGAAAGTCGCATGAGTAACGCCAATCAACGATTCCTATTGGGTGTGTTCGAGCGCGAAGAGGACATCCTCGCCGCAACCAACGAGGCGCGGCGACGCGGGCTTGATATCGCAGACGTGTACACGCCGTACGCCGTCCACGGGCTCGATGCGGCCATGGGGCTGCGCCCGTCTCGCCTGCCGTGGGTTTGTTTTGCGCTCGGTCTGGCCGGCGCGTCGTTCAAGGTGTGGTTCGAGTTCTGGACCTCCGCCGCGGATTGGCCCATCAACGTCGGTGGCAAGCCGTGGAATTCGCTTCCGGCGTTCGTGCCGGTGACGTTCGAGGTCATGGTGCTCTTCGCCGCGCTGAGCACGGTCGCGGCATTTCTCGTCGGGCGCGGGCTGTTGCCGGGAAGACGTGCGAAACTCGCATACCCCGGCGTGACCGACAATCAGTTTGCCCTAGTGATCGAAGAGACGAACGCCACGTTCGATTTCGATGAGGTCAGTGCGATGCTCGAGACCTTCGGCGTGACCCACATTGAGGAACGTGTGGACCAGGAATCTTTGTGATGTCAACGCGTGCCATTAACGGCGGTCTCGGTGCGATCATGGTGATCGCAATAGTTCTCAGCTTCGCTGCGGCGAGGGATTTTTCGCGCCCGAACCTCGAGTTTCTGCCCGACATGGTCCACGGTCCCACCTACCATGCGTTCGAGCCGAACCCCCACACCCCGGACGGCAAGACGCTGCGCCCGCCCGCGCCGGGTAGCATCCCCCGCGGTCAGATGCCGTTCCGCTACGAGCGAACCGAGCAGGACGCCCTCCGTGCCGGCTCGGAACTGACCAATCCGATTCCCGCGGACGATGACGCCGCCCAACTGCGCGGCAGCGTAGCCTTCGCAGTATTCTGCCAGCCCTGCCACGGAGCGTCCGGCGCGGGCGACGGCATGGTCGCCAAGAGAGGGTTTCCGCCACCACCGTCGCTGCTGATCGAGCACGCCGTGAATATGAAGGACGGCCAACTCTTCCACATCGTCACGTTGGGACAAGCCAACATGCCCGGTCACGCCGCCCAGGTGTCGCGTACGGATCGCTGGAAGATCATCAACTACATTCGGTCGATGCAAGCGGCCGCGTCGAAGCGGCCGGCGGGAGCGGAAGCAACATGACGCCGCAACACCGTGTGGCACCGGTTTCCAACCGGTGGTCGCCATCGTTCAAGCCGTCCGCACGTGCGTACGCCGTATTCAAGTGGCTCGCGATCGTCGGAGCCGTCACGTTCGCGCTCGGGCTCTTGTTCACTCCGCAACGCGCCCTGTCGAGCCTTCTGCTCGTCAGTGTCGGTTTGCTCGGCATGGGCCTCGGCGCGGCGCTGTTCATTGCGTTTCAGTACGTCTGCGGGGCGCACTGGGCGGTGGCGATTCGCCGCGTGCCGGAAGCCATGTGCGGCATCCTGCCATGGGCGGCACTCGGTATCCTGTTCACGCTACTCGTCGGCAAGTCCCTATACCCCTGGACCACCGACCACGCCGTCGGCATGAAGGGTATCATCCTGAGCTACCCCGCCGTTCTCACGCGCACCGTCGTGTTCCTCGCGATCTGGCTCCTGCTCGTCAGGGCGATCGTCCGCAGATCACGCTTGCAGGACACCGCCGGCGACCCGTCGCTCTCGGTCTCTAACACGCGACTGTCGGCACTGTTTCTCGTCGTGTTCGGGCTGACGTTCTGGATGGCCAGTTTCGACTGGGTCATGTCGCTCGAGCCGGAATGGTACAGCACCATGTACGGCGTTTATCACTTCGCGGGCCTGTTCCTCGGCGCGCTCGCGGCCATGATTATCCTCGCCGTATGGCTTCAACGGGTCGGCCCGCTCCGCGACGTGCTGACCCCCGAACATCTTCACGACATGGGCAAGATGCTCTTCGCGTTCAGCACCTTTTGGATGTACATCTGGTTCAGCGAGTACATGCTCATTTGGTACGCCGACTTTCCCGAGGAAACCGGGCACTTCGTCCGGCGGCAAACCGGCGGCTGGGGACCGCTCTTCGTCGCGAACATGGTCGTCACCTGGCTGCTGCCGTTCTTCATTCTCCTGCCCAAGCAGGTCAAGCGGAACCCGAACATGCTCGTCAAGGTGGCGGCCATGATCCTCTTCGGCCGATGGTTGGACCTGTACCTGCTCATCTACCCGGCAAGCGTCGGTCACGAATCCGTCACCTTCGGCGCCGTCGAACTCGGCATGGCCGTCGGGGCGCCAGGTGTGTTCGCGCTCGTATTCATACGTAGCTTTCGCTCCTCCGCACCCGTGCCGGTCGCCGACCCGCTGCTGACAGCGAGCCTGAACCACCATCAGTAGGATACGTCTTACTCCTGAGTTCTTCCGCCAGTTCACCCAACCAACGCTCTAGCAGTCTGTCGGACTTGGAGTCCGCGTTTTCGACGCGTCGATCTGTCTCCGCTTGCACAAACTCGTCGAACGGATGATCGCGGGGGGTTTGATGATTGAGTTTCGGCGGCGGCTTGTTGGCTGGGATGTGTCCTTCCGGTAGGCGTGTATGACCCGATTTGACCGGGGCGGTATCGTC
This sequence comes from Phycisphaerae bacterium, assembly GCA_029260255.1. Lineage (GTDB taxonomy): Bacteria > Planctomycetota > Phycisphaerae > UBA1845 > UBA1845 > OFTM285. The sequence continues at coordinate 89 of JAJDDR010000525.1, read as the reverse complement.
GGCCGTCGACCGATGGTGGTCTGGAGGACGGCTGATGAAATCCAGGAAGAGGCAGGTGATTCCTGCTTGGCTTGAAGCGGGGCGGCGAC
>JAJDDR010000524.1 GCA_029260255.1 Phycisphaerae bacterium | reverse complement strand
GATGTCGTCGGCCTCGGCGGACTCGACCTCGCCGGTCTGCGGTTTGAACACGTCCACGCCCTTTATCGTCACCTGAATCTGACCGTCCTCGGCGTCGAGGATGTCGATATCCGGCTCGCCGAAGATGACAAACAGGTTGCCCTTGCCGGTGTTCTTCAGGTCGTCGGCCATGTGCAGGTCGGCGTTCATCCGGGCCTTGAGCACCGGGATGCGGCCGAGCTTGGTGAACTCCGACGCGTGGGCCTCGTAGTTGAACGCGCAGGCGATGACCACGTCGAAGTCGGCGTCGCCAGCCTCGCGGGCAGCGACCACCAAGTCCTGTCGCGTTACAGTGCCAAACTCCGGGCCGATGAAAATACCCGCCCGTTTCTCCTTTCCAGCGTCCGTTTCGCCCTCGACGTAGCGACCTTCAGCGCAGATATGGTGCCCCGGCCACGGTGCAATAGACGAGAATGTGATCTTGTCCTCTTTGTGGGCCTGCTGCACGCCCGAGGTTCTCAGATTCTCCAGAATCATTTGAGCGAAGTCTGCTTCTTCGTCCGTTCGAGACGGAGCCTGCGCCGGGTCGATCAGGTCGTCGTTTTCATCCACTCCCAGCACGCGGTGCGGCGAAATGCTCTCGACGGTGAACGGCCCGGCCACACGAACGGTCTTCTTATCTTCATACGGCTTGTCGTAGAGGTACTCGAAGTCGGCCTTGGCGGCGATGGAGGCATCGATCTCCTTCTGCCGGGCAATCTGCTGCTCCCACCACTCGGCGTGGAGTTTCTTGGCCTTAACCGACCATTTCTCGTCGGCGTTGCGGAAGATTTCCCACTCCTCCCATTCCTTGTCGAGTGCAGCGTTGAGCTGCTCGCGCAACGGTTCGAGCGTTTCCTGGAACTTCTCCCAGATCACGTCGATCTCCACGTTGTTGGCGATGGACTTAAGCGTGATGTGCGGTACTCGCTCGTAAACGAAACCCTGGCGGATATCGCTGCGCGTCAGCGCCTCGGAGGGCTCGGTGCTCGTGATCTCGGCTTCCTTCTGTTGGCCGTCCTTGCTGTCAGCGAGCACGTAGTATGGGTACCGCGCGCCCATGATTCGGGCACGCGCAAGTGCGAGAGCGACACGCGACGTGTCAATCGTGATCCAGCGGCGACCCCATTGTTCAGCGACGGTGGCGGTGGTGCCGGAGCCGCATGTCGGGTCTAACACTAAATCGCCTGGGTCTGAGGTCATCAACAAGCAGCGTTTGACAGCCTCCGTCGCCGTTTGAACAACGTATATTTTCGGGTCCGATCGACTTTGCACGCCACCAATATCCAGCCATACATTGGATTTGGGGTTGACCGCAAAGTCGTCGAAGAAGCGTACGTAGCGGATCGATCGCCCCTCATGCATGACTCGCCCGGCTCTACCAAGTATGCCTAATCCGTCAACAGTGGTCTTCCAATGAAGTCCCGAAGGAGGCGTCCACTCCTTGCCTTCAAAGACAAACCGTTGCACGCTACCCTCGGAAGCTCCCTGTGACGTGAGTTGATCGGATACAGCTAGACGGTTTAGGTCGCACGCAGAGTGAGCTAGTGCCGCTATTGTGCGCGCCTCTCGGTATTTTGACGCTCCCTCCTCACCAGCGTTCTTCGGTGAGTACAACCCTCGGTACTTCAAAGAATCCACTCGCTTGGCATACCAAAGAATGTAATCCGTGATAGAGGACAAATACCGTCCTGAAAAGCCCGTCGTCTTGGCGTAAGCTATTACACAAACACAGTTGTCTACGCCAAACACCTCATCCATTACATCGCGAACGCGATGGAGGTTCTCGTCACCAATCTGGACGAAGATTGAGCCGGACTCGTGCAGCAGATCCCGGCAGACCGTTAGGCGATCCCGTAGATACGTTAGGTATGAGTGAATCCCATCGCGCCATGTATCACGGAAGGCCTTGACCTGTTCCGGTTCGCGTGTGATGTGGTCGGCTTTCCCGTCCTTCACATCGCGACTGGTCGTTGACCACTGGAAGTTGCTGTTGAATTTGATGCCGTACGGCGGGTCGATGTAGATGCATTGGACCTGCCCACGGAGACCCTCGCGCTCGGCAAGCGAGGCCATCACTTGCAAGCTGTCACCGAGGATCATCCGATTCGCCCAGTTGGCATCGTGCTGGTAAAACTCGGTCTTGGCGTCGGTATCGGGAAGGCCGTTGAAGTCGGCAAAGAGATCCATCTGCGGTTCGGCGGCCTTGTCATCCACATGGGTTCGGCGTAGCAGGTCGTCGACCAGCACTTTGGGGTGAACCTTCTCCTGAATGAACAGTGGCGGAGCCTGCGTGACTAGGTCGGACCAATCCTGCTCGTCCTTGCCCCGCCAGACAAGCTGCGGATCGAGGTCGCGGTTACGCCGCTCATACGCCACACGGATCGGGCTTTGGTCGTCCTTGGCCATGACCGACTGAAACTCGGCCGTGGGAATGTTCTTCCGCGTAGCCTCATCGTGCGTGAGCGTAGTCACGGCCTTCTTCTTCACCGTTTTCTTTCGTGTGGTCTTCTTCGCCATCTATGCCAGGCCTATCTACGCATCGAGCGCGTCGGGATTCTTGAGGGACTTCTTCTCTTCGGAGACGAGTCGACGCTCGACCTTCTTGACGTCTTCAGCCGCAGGCAGTTTCTCGGGGCGGATGCCTCGTTCGAGCAACGTTCTGCGAACGGCTTCGTTGTTGGTAATGTGTTCGCTGGAAATGGTTCGCTCCGTGCTCATGCTGTGCTCGCGCGCGTTGTGGATCGTGATTTCGGTGGCGAAGTCTTTGGCTTTCAAGATGATGGTCGGAGCGAAGTCGGCCAACGGGCGACTCGATGGCACTTTCCATTCTGCCTTCATCGCCTGAGTCGTTTTGCCAAACAATGCCTGGTCGCCCTTGCTGCGGATGAGCGCGAAGTTCTGATTGCCGCCGGTTTGTTCGTAGATGACGTTCGACAGTTCTTTCTCGGTCGTCGTGAGCTTCTTTCTGGCGGAGACTCGCTCGACTTCGAGAACGCGCTGCTCAATGAGTTCGGCTCGGCGAGTCTGGAGGGCGAAGTAGGTTTGCGCGAAGGCTACTTGCTGCTTCTTGGGGTCGCCGTTTTGGGCGATGAGATAGCAGGCGTAGCGGGTGAGCATGATGTCGTCCACCTCACGCTGGCCACCGGAGCCGAGGTCGACCATTTTGTTGACGTCAACAAAATGGTCGGAAACCGCTTGTTTTGAGACCTCGCAGGCGGTTTTGGCCTTGCTCACTACCGAAACAAAGTTGCGCCACTCTGCGTAGCCGAGTAGATGTTGCAGATCGCGGGCCAGCCAGTATTCGACGCCGCCTTCGGTCTGTTGGGCGTGGCCTTCAAAGGAGCCGGTGAGCGTACGAATGATGTCGGATTTCATGCCTCTGCTTCCTTTCGCGGTGCCGTCGCCGCGTCAATCA
>JAJDDR010000523.1 GCA_029260255.1 Phycisphaerae bacterium | reverse complement strand
AACGGGGCCGTGCTTCTGCATCGAAGGCGACAGCGACGACAGCGACGACAGCGACGACAGCGACGACAGCGACGACAGCGATGACAGCGATCCGTTTGGCAGCGACAATGACAGTGGCCACGGCAATGCCAAGGGCACCGTCAAAGTCACGATCTGCCATGTTCCGCCGGGGAACCCCGAGAACTCGCAAACCATCACAATCGGCGAGCCGGCGTTGTCCGCACACCTCGGGCACGGCGATCCGTCTGGAATGTGTGATTCGGATAGAGGCGTCCGAATCTTCCTGATCAAGTAGTTTGCGTCGGTTTTTGGGTTTGAGCCGCACCGGTTGACCAGGTCCGCGCGATCCCGAGTCGGAACGATTCGACGGGATCGGCGCGGACCGCGACTTGATAGAGTCCTCTGATGCCGACTGTTGCGACGCCGTCGACGAGCTCGGATGCAGTTGGCATAGACCGCGGGGTGTCCGCGGATGCGGATCGAATCGCGTGTGCCGGTGGTGGCACGCCGACGATCGGCTCCGCTCCCGTGACCGATCATCCTGTGGACACTGCGCGCCCGCCAGCGGAGCACCGGGACGCGGAACTCGGAAGAGGTCGCTCCGGCGTCGTCTATCGAGGCCGCGATGAAGGCGGAAACGCGGTCGCCCGAAAGGTGTTCGGCTCTTCGGGGCTCAGCAAGCTGGTGCAGTACGTTCTGCTGGGCACTCCCAACCCTTACGCATGGAATGAAGCGGCAATTCGCACGGCCGTCCTGCGACGGCGGGTCGTCGCGACACTCGTCGAATTCTGGTTCGGGCGAAAACTGCGGGTCGCACACGCGTACGGCTATTGCTGGAACACAACGCATCGTTCGTACGAGATGCGCTGCGCGTTGGTCCGCGGTCGGCACGTCGCGCTGCAACATACGTATCCGCGTGCCGGTCTCAGCGAATTGCGGGACGCGGTGCGGGGCGTCATGCGACCGCTGCAGGCGCGCCTCACCGAGGCTGGTCTGGACGGGCTGGTGTGGCAAGCGGGCAGAGGCAACCCCGTCGCGTTGAACAACTTCATGTGCGAGGGGCCCGACGGTGAGGGGGGAAATCGCTGGGCGTGGATCGATCTCGAGTCCGGCATCCCCGCGCTGTTTCCCATCAACCCACTGGACTTGCTGCTGTTCTACCTGCCCAAGTCGGTGCGTCACCGCCGGCCACTCTTCGACGACGTCGATGTCGCTGCGCTTCGCGGCTACGTGGAGCGTCAGGAAGCGCAACTTCTGGCCGTGCTGGGCGATGATCGTGTCGCGCAACTCGTAACGGACATCGACGCGCTTGGGCGGAACCAACGGGATTGGAAATCGGTCGCTCGGTACCGGCGCTGCATTGCGTACCGGCGTACGACCGGAGCAATCGGGCAGGATCAGGCCGATTGGTACGATGAGCATCCGGTACGTTGGTATTGCTCGGAAGCGCGGCGCGCCGCGAGATCGGCGGTTTCGGGCGTCGCGAGGGGTTTGTCCCGCGGGATCGCCGCGATCAGGAGATTGCCCGTGGCGCGCTTCGCCCGGGGACTCTGGTCGGCGATTCGTTGCCAGCGCTATCGGGAGCACCTGGCGAGAGACTACGTCGGCACTCGGATCGCGCGCTGGGACGAACGCGGTCAGTTGGATTCCCGGCACGTCGCAGAGCTCTCGGAGCATCTGCAGCGTGAAGAGGGGTGCTCGTATCTGACGGACTTCGGCGCGCACCTGGCGATCAAGCCGTTCGTCAAGATCATCGAGTTCTGGATCGTGCCCGCGCTGTGGATGATGGGTGCGGTCGGCGACCAGTTCCTCGGAATCGCCCTGGTTGCGACCGGTCCGGCGGCGCGCACGCTCTATACGCTGTGCCGTCTGATCCAGAACGCAGCCACGGGGCGGGAGAGGCCTTGGATCGCGCTGTGGGTCGGCGCGTTTCCGGTTCTCGGAAACGTCGCGTACCCTTTGCAGATCATCTGCAGCGGAACGCACAGGGATGGCAGCGTCGCCCGGTTCATCCTGTACGACACGTTCAGCCGGATCGGGCGGTGCGTTCCGATCTGGGGAGGACCCGACACCCTCACGGAACACCTGCTGAATCGGTGCCCGGATCTGGTTATCCGCCCTCCGCGATCAGAGGCACTCGGTTGCTCGGATGAGCACGATACGGCTCATCATGCTGAGACTCCGAACGTTTGGCGCGGCGGCGCCATTGCCCTTCCGGCTTCTCGCGAGGGTGGCGGACGGGTCACCTGACCGATGCGATCTGCCGCGCCTTGAAGCGAAGCTCCTGATACGCGCAAAACAACACAGGGACGACGAGCATGGTGATGATTTCGATGGTCATGCCACCGAACGAGGGGATGGCCATGGGGACCATGATGTCCGAACCGCGTCCCTTGGACGTCAGCACCGGAAGCAACGCGAGAATCGTCGTGGCGGTGGTCATCAGACAGGGTCGAATCCTGCGCCGGCCGGCCGCCAGGGTCGCCGCTCGAATCTCGCTTATGTTCTCGGGGGTGCGATTCGCAAAGGAGTCGTTCAGGTACGTTGCCATGACGACGCCGTCATCCGAGGCGATACCAAAGAGCGCCAGGAACCCCACCCAGATAGCCACGCTCAGGTTAATCGGATGAGCCTGGAACAGTTCGCGCATGCTCGTGCCGAACACATCCCAGTCGAGGAACCACGGCTGTGCGTAGAACCAGATCATGATAAATCCGCCTGACCAAGCGACCAGGATGCCGGTAAAGACCAGGCTGGTTGTAATGACGGATTTGAACTGCAGGTAGAGGATCATGAAGATGATGAACAGGGCAAGCGGCAGGACGACCATGAGTTTCTTCTCTGATCGCACTTGATTCTCATAAGTGCCCGCGAAGGTGAAGCTGACGCCGGCCGGCATATCGAGTTCACCCGAAGCGATCTTTTCTTTGAGATAGGCGTTGGCCTGTTCGACGACATCGACCTCGGCGTATCCCGGCTTCATGTCGAAGAGGACATACCCGATGAGAAAGGTGTCCTCGCTCTTGATGACCTGCGGACCACGGACGTAGTTGATTTTTGCCAACTGCACCAGTGGAATCTGCGCGCCACCGGGCGCCGGGACGAGGATCTTGTCCAGCGACTCGATACTATCACGCAATTCGCGCAGATAGCGCACGCGCACCGGGTACCGTTCGCGACCTTCCACGGTGGTCGTGATGCGCCTGCCTCCGATAGCGACCTCTATCACATCCTGCACCTGGCGCAGTTTGATTCCGTAGCGAGCGATGGCCTTTCGGTCGATGTCAATCTCGAGGTATGGCTTGCCGATGATTCGGTCGGCGATCACAGCCAAGGGTTCGACGGAGGGAACTTCCTTCAGGAATCGCTCAATCTGCAGACCGACTTTGTCTAACGCCTCAAGGCTTGGTCCTTTGACCTTGACGCCCATCGGTGCACGCATCCCGCTCTGGAGCATGACGATCCGAGCGGCGATCGGCTGCAGTTTCGGTGCGGAGGTCGTGCCCGGGAGTTTGCCAGCCGCGACGATCAAGTCCCAAATGTCGTTGGGCTTGTTGACGCCGGGCCATGCCTCACGTCCAGGGTTGAGTGCCGGATCGAGCGCCGGCCTCCAGAGTCTGAACGGCATTCCGCCTGGCTCTTCGATGAGCTTTCCTGCTTCATCGCGCGCGAACGTGCCTTGCACGTAATAGGGTTCGCCGTCTTTTGCCGGAACAGGCTCGCCATCCTTGTCGCGAAATAAGTCCTTTTCAGATTCATCGTAACGAAACGCCATCCGGTGCCCCGAATGGTCCGTCATGTATTGTGGATGATAGTTGATGACTGTTTCGATCATGGACAACGGCGCGGGATCGAGTGGGCTTTCGACCCGGCCGAGTTTGCCCACCGCCAACTCAATCTCCGGCACTTGGTTGAAGGAGATGTCCTGCTTTTGCAGAACGTCGATCACCTCGCCGATGGACGCATGCGGCATCGTTACCGGCATGTAGAGGTAGGAACCTTCGTCAAGGGGTGGCATGAACTCCTTGCCGAGTCCCGGGAACTTCTCCGCGGCAAACCTCGCCGGATCGGATTCCTTGGCCGCCGACGGCATCCACGAGAATAAGTCGTCAAACCCGCGCCAAACCATGCCGCCGGCGACGACGATCATCACCGGAAGAATGAGGAAGGTCGCCTTGTGGTCCAGCGCCCACCTAAGCACGAAGGGATATGCCGCCTGGAAAAGCTGAAACACGAGTAACAGTGCGCCGATGGTGCCACCCACGAGAATGGCGTTGCGCCACAGACCCTTTTCCGGTCCGATCGGAAGCCACGACTGTGTAAGCAGAAGCAACACCGCACCAACAACGACGGCGTTGGCCAGCCACGGACCCAGCTTCCGAAGCAACTGAGGCAACTTCGGTTCGAATGAGCCGTACACACCGATGAGCACAAGCAATGCACCCGGCCACCACCAGCCGGGGCCAACAGCAAGCCCGACGCCTACGATAGAGAGTATGGGATAAAAGAGCCAAGTTAGACTCCGGCGACCTTCACGACTCCGTGTAAACAGAATGTGGGCTGCGGGTGGAATGATGGTCAGCGCTACAATGACCGATGCGATCAAGGCGTACGTCTTCGTAAACGCGAGGGGCCGAAACAGCTTGCCTTCAGCCGCTTCCATGGTGAAGACTGGTAAAAAGCTGACAATGGTAGTTGAGACGGCCGTGAGAATCGCGCTGCCCACCTCGCTCGAAGCGGAATAGATGACCTCCAAACGGTTGGCGTCCGGGTCGGCTTCGTCCAGGTTCTTGAGAATGTTCTCGCAGACGATGATGCCCATATCAACGATAGTGCCTATAGCGATCGCAATGCCGGAGAGCGCCACGATGTTGGCGTCGACGCCGGTGGCCCGCATCGCAATGAAGCACATCAAGACCGCCAATGGCAATAGACCCGAGATGAGGATCGAGCTGCGCAGGTGGCGTACCATGACGACGACAACGATGATGGTCACCAGGATCTGTTGAAGCAGCGCGTCGCTGAGCGTGCCCAGCGTCTCGTAGATCAGACCCGAGCGGTCGTAGAAAGGTACGATCTTGACCTGACTCACGGTTCCGTCTTCCAGCGTCTTTTGGGGCAGGCCGGGAGAAATCTCTTCTATCTTTGCCTTGACGTTCTTAATCGCCGCAAGCGGGTTCTCGCCATATCGAACGACCACCACCCCGCCGACGGCCTCAGCGCCCGCCTTATCGAGCACTCCCCGCCTCAGTCCAGGCCCGAGCGTTACGTTGGCTACATTGCGAACGAAGATGGGCACATTGTCATTGACTTTGACGACCGCGTCCTCAATGTCTTCGAGCGTTTCTACGAAGCCCAGACCGCGAATGATGTACTCAACGCGATTGACCTCGATGGTTCGGGCGCCGACATCGACGTTGGACATCTTGACGGCCACGAACACCTCTTCAAGAGATACTCCGTAAGCGCGCATCGCGTCCGGATCCACGTCGATTTGGTACTCTTGAACATAACCGCCGATAGAGGCGACCTCGGAGACGCCGCCGGCCGCAAGGAGCCCGTAGCGCACATACCAGTCCTGGATGGTGCGGAGTTCGTCGAGACCCCAGCCGCCTGTCGGGTTTCCGGCGGCGTCCTGCCCCTCAAGCGTGTACCAATACACCTGTCCCAGCGCCGTCGCGTCCGGTCCGAGCGCCGGCTGCACTTCATCGGGGAGTGTGCCGGACGGTAAGCTGTTCATTTTTTCCAGCACGCGAGAGCGAGACCAGTAGAACTCGACTTCTTCATCGAAGATCACATAGATCAACGAAAATCCGAAGAGGGAGTAACTGCGAATGGTCTTGACACCCGGGATTCCCAACAGCGATACCGTGAGGGGATAGCCGATCTGATCCTCAACGTCCTGCGGCGATCGGCCCATCCACTCCGTAAAGACTATCTGCTGGTTTTCGCCGATGTCCGGGATGGCATCGACCGGCATGGGATCTCGGGGAAGCCCCCCGAGCTCCCAGTCAAACGGCGCCGACATCAACCCCCAGCCGATGGTGAACAGCGTGAAGAGAAAGACGACTAGCTTGTTCTCAATGCAAAACCGGATGGTCTTGTCGATCAGGCTGGGCGAGGATGTCCGCTCCATCGGATTGCTATCGCTCATCGCCCGTACCTCCTGCCGAATCCTGTCCGATGGTCTCCTTCTTGACTCCGCAGCGGAACATGGCCGACCCAAAGAACGGGTTCTCGGCTCGCTCCTCTACCTGCAACCAGTCCGCACCGCGATCGCCGAACGCCATCGGGCAGTGGAAGCGGTGGACGACTCTCGTTCCGACACCATAACACCTGGTCACGACGATCATCGACTCGGAGAGCAGTGCGAAGCTGGCGCGCGCCTCTTGAATGTCCGCGGAGGCTGAGATGTCGCCCGCGACCTTCGACATCCCATCCGCCTCCTTCATCCACGCAACGTGTGCCTTACCGGACAACAGGTTCATATCCACGCCTGCGAGCGCCTTGCGCAGACCCGCCGCTGCGTCTTGAGCAACCTTGTGCTTGTCGTGACTGAGTGCGTCCTGGACTGTCAGATAGGCGCCGAGCACCGGGTCAAATGCGGCTGCGAACGCGGGTGAGACGTTCTGCTTCAGCCCATCCGCTTGGTCCAGGTCCTGTCGCGGCGGAGGCGGCGCAACGGCAGTGGCGGAAGCAACTTCGTCGGTCGAAGCCGGATCTCTGGCTTGTGGACTCATCATGCTGGGCTCGGCCATGATCTGCATGGCGCTGTCGATCTTGAAGTTGCCGCTGATCACAACACGCTCGCCCTCTGCGAGCCCGTCGAGCACGATGTACTGTTTGCCGACTCTCGGGCCAAGCCGAATTTCGCGACCTTGGTACGTTCCCGGCTCGTCGGGAATGTCAACGTACACCAGCGCCCGCTTGCCTGTAATCAGAGGGGCGGATGCGGGGATCACGAGCGGTACTTCGACATCACCGGCTTCTATCGAAACGAATCCAAGCGTCTCGGTGCGCACCAGGGGCATGCCACACCGATCGCAACCATCGGCCTCCTCCTTGATAATCTCCGGGTGCATCGGACACATCCACTTACCGGAAAGCTCCGCGTCCACCACGCGACCACCCGCGGCGACCTCCGAGTGAACCACGGCCCGCACGAACATCTCCGGTTTGAGGCGTCCATCCGGATTCTCGACGTTGACCCGTACCTTCACCGTCCTGGTTATGGCGTCAAGCACGGGCGCGATGAACGCAATCTTGCCCGTGAAGGTCTCTCCGGGATAGGCCTCGGTCTCAAACTCTAATTGCTGACCGTAGCGCAGCCAGGCTAAGTCGGACTCGTAGGCATCGAGCTTGACCCAAAGGTGCGCGAGATCGGCAATCGTATAGATGCGCGTACCAGTCTTTACATAACTTCCTTCGAGGACGTTCTTGTGTATGACAATGCCACCCATGGGGGAATAGATCGTCATGTAGTCCGACGCCGTGCCACGCTCTTCGATTTCGGCGATTTGCTCATCGGTCAGTCCCCACAGGCGAAACTTCTCTCGAATGCTCTCCAGCCACGCCCCGGCTCGTTCGTTGAGTAGGGAACTCTCTCCTGTCTCATTCGGTTTGATTCGCTGCAGTGCTTCGAGCAGCTCAGTTTGCGCCGTCGATAGTTCAGGGCTGTACAGGTAGACCATGTGGTCGCCCTTTTGGACGGGGACTCCCGTGTAGTCCACGTACAGACGATCGAGACGCCCCGGCACCCACGCGGTGATGTAACCCAAACGGGTTTCGTCGTAGTCGATCTTGCCGACCATACGAATCTCCGCCGACACGGTTTTCCGCTCGACCGCAACCGTCTGGATTTCCGCGAGTTTTTGCGCCATCGCGGAAAGCGTGAGTGTGCGGGGGGCGCCGTCATCCCCGCCGGTGTTCTCGACTTCCACCATTTCCATGCCGCAAATCGGACAGTCCCCAGGCCTCGACATAGGCGGAACGCAAAACATTGAGCAAGCGTACTTGGGTTCCTTCTTTGCCTTCTTGGTGGTCGCGGGTCCGGAAGTCCCTTCGGCTCGAATGAGGTCCATCCCACACAGAGGACATTTGCCCGGCTTCGGCAAGCGGATCTGCGGATGCATCGAGCAGGTCCAGATTTCCTCTTCTGCGGCGTCAGGGGAACTCTCCACGGCAACCGTGCCGGCAGCGGGCGGCGCCGTACTGACCATGCCCTTGAACGTATAACCGAGTACAAACACTACAATCACGAGGATCGGTATCGGGGTTTTCGAGAGTATCGTCAGCGCTCTATCGGTGGCGGGTCTCATGGCTGGTTATTTCCTTCTTCCGGCTGGTTTGGTTCGAGCGCTGCTTCAGTGCTGCGAGGAATTACGCGACCGACGAGCATTTCCAGTTCAGCCAGTCGTTGAGCCCGGTTGGCCAGGGCGCGTTCGAATGACAGCTCAAACTCCAGAAGCGACCGTTCCGCGTCCACGAGATCGAGGAAACTTGCCGAACCGGCACGAAAGGCCGTTTCCGTAGAGCTGATTGACTCTTTGGCCTTGGGGACGAGCACATCACGATACAGCGTGATTTTTCGTCTGGCATCCCGATGCTCGAACAGGGCTCGCTGCACGGCAAACGTCAACGCGTTTTCTCTCTCCGACCGTACGCCCATGGCTGCGAGATAGCGCGCCCGCGCTTCCCGCTCGCCTGCGGCGTACTTGCCCCGCCAAAGCGGAACGTTCATCGAAAGCGATACCATCCAGACATCCTGTCCGCCGTCCGAGGGGCGATCGCCGGGGCTGAAGCTGCGGCCAATCGAGTAGGCGTCGATCAGGTCCCCCATGCCGCCAGCAAAGCGGGACGCGTTACGCAGCGCTCCAGGATTCGCGAACCCCTGCGGATTCGACCGCATCGGCGCGCCGACGTCCGTATAGTCCAGACCGAGCGTGAAATCGGGGTAGTAGTTTTTCTTTGCGAGCGCCACGGCGCGCCGAGCGCGCTCAATCTCGTGGTCCAGCGCCTTGAGGTCCGGATTGCTCTCGGCGAGCCACCCGAGCACCTCTTCATCGCTTGCGGTCGGTTGCTCATCCGAGATCGCTTGCGGAAGGGGCAACGGCATGTTCGTCGGGCGGTTAAGAACGGCATTCAGCCTCGCGATCACCGGAACGAGCAGATCGCGCAGGGCACTCAACCGATCTTCCAACTTGCCCAGTTCGACCTGCGCGCGTATGACGTCCGGATGACCAACCGCGGCAGTCTTGTATCGCGCTCGCGCAACGCTCTCGAGGTACTCTACCAACTGGAAGTTCTCGTCGACCACGTCGGTGGCCCGTCCCAGATAGTAGTATTCGTAGTAGGCGTCCTTGACCTCGAAAAAGAGCTTAAGTTTCTCTGCCTCATATCGCTGCCGCGCGGCCCGCGCCGCCTCAGCCGCCACGTCACCGCGCAGCTTGAGCTTTCCGAACCACGGAAAAAGTTGCGACAAACCGACCGCCTGCTCTTGAGGACCGACACGCGTTTCAACTTCGCGGATGAAGTACCGGTATGTGAATCGCGGGTCCGGCAGGGTCTCCTCCTGCAGCACGCGTTCGACGGCTGCCTTCCAACGGTTGAACGCCGCCTCCAGTCCCGGATTATTGAGCGCGGCGAAGGCGAGGTAATCCTCGAGCTTCGAAGACTCGTCCAGCACCGGAAGGTCGATCTCGTGAGTCGCCTGATACTCGAGCGCGGTTGGCAGCGGTGCCCGTATCGCGCCCCACCGCACGGCGTCTTGGACCGACCGAGGCGGTTCGGGCGACGCGCACCCGCCAACCATCCAAGCCAAAGACGCAACGAAGCATGCCTTCGCTACGGCGCGTAACCATACGCTTGCTTTGCTCGCCATGTCTGTCGCTCCTAGGATCGCTTGGGGCGCTTGGAAACACGGTCCTTCCGGATGTGGTATTGCGGCGCTGCCAGCCCAGGTGATCCGGGCCAAAGACGAGGCTGCCGCCCAGCTGGCCGGTGAGCCCAATCAAGGCACACGCAATCAGCGGTCCGCCGGCATACGCCCATCTCCACGTTCCAGCCATCGCCCGCCTCGTCAACACGCACGCGCCGGACGCGACGCGCGGATCGTGCGCGATCCATAAGACCCTTGTCGGCATCCGCATGCTCAGGCGGCCAATCTGACGCCTTTGGCAGGCTCTGGTGCCGGCGCAATTATGGGTGTGATTTTGCTGTCCGCGTCAGTGGTCGTGACCGTCATGGCCATGCGAGCCGTGGTCATCGTCGCCGCCCTTGCCACCGGCCTTCTTGACCTCGGCCCAGTCGACCAGGATGCCTTGCGCTACGAGGTTCTTGTTGTACTTTGCCGGGTCATCCCGGAGCGACTTATCGCACATGGGGCAGCAATAGTAGATCGTCTCCCCGGTCGACAGCGTCGTGGACACCTTGGGATTGATCGGGTTGCCCATGACCGGGCACGTGGTCTGGTACGTGTAGCTGTTGGCCAGCGCGGATGCGTACTTCGCGGGGTCGCCTTGGTACTTGCCGACGCAGCGCTTGCAGCAGAGGTAGACCGTCTCGCCGTTGCTCTCGACGAACACTTTCTTGTCGACCGGTTCCTTCGTGACGGGGCAAGTCACCTGGACCTTCGCCTTGCCCGCAAGCGCCTTTCGCTGCGCTGCCACCTTGCTCGCGTACTTCCCGGGATTCGCCTGGTACTTGGGAGCACAACCGTCACAGCAGAAATACACCGGACCGTCATCCGTCTGGACGCTCAGCGCGAGGTTCGCCGGCTCATCCATCACCGGGCACTTCGGCACGGCAGCGTCCGTCCCGTGGTCATGCTCCGCGTGGTCGTGCTGAGCGTACGCGGTGCCCAGCCCAAGACTGAGGACACCGATAGCCGACAACACTACCGCCATTGACATAATCTTCATCTTCGTGGTCTCCTGAACGTGTTTGGAACGCGCGTGGCACTCACCGCAACTTGCGGATCTGAGTGCGTACATTCTAGCCCGAACGTCCAGCCACGCCACCCCACTCCCAGCGAGTCGAGCCTCCAGCGTTGGCCGGTCATGTCTATTTGGATGCCGCGGAGGCTTGGTTTCTTCCCGACAATCACGAATATTCTTGTGTGGCGATTGCCGGAGGCCGTCGGTTCCGAGTGTTGCGGGGTTTTCGGTGCTTGGATCCTCGATTGGCGCTGGCTACGCACACTACTTGGCAGCTGGCGATCTCATCAACCTGGGAGGCATCGCCATCACGGCCGTTGTCAGAAACTGTCGCGGGACGTCGGCCGCACCCAAAGGGTAGGCGACGCCCGAGGAACGGCCCGATCCACTATTGGCTCCTCCAACTCCTCCCGCCACGCCCACTCGAATCCCGATCACTGAGGCGTGCAAAGCGTGAAACTGAGCATGGTGAAGCTACCCAGTTAATCTCGCGACAAGGCCGCGCGGCTCAACCGGACACCAACGGCGTGCGCCTCGGAAGGCCGTTGGTGATCCGGTCAACCGCCGCCTCACCGTTGGGCAGCGCCGACACGTGGCGGGACGTGCCGACCGCGTTTCACTCATCAGGAAACCGATATGCGACTGTCATCGCCGCGTACCCGTCGAACATGTTCCGAAGCTTGGACCTCACTGAGGCCACATGGCTGGCGACTTCCCTAGGAACGCAAGCAGTCGGACGACACACCCGTCTTCATTCAAGGCCACGCCGAACCGACGCGCTTGCGTTCCAGCTTTGATCCCACGACCGAGCCGGCCGGCTCCCGAGAGCCGGCAGTGTTGTCAACTCGGTCGATCTGCCTCTCTCTCCGCGGCTCCCCGTCGTTCGCGTGCTCGGTGGCGGACGGAGAGTCAGGGGTATACGGTTGTTCAACCCGTGTGTCGCAGCCTAGGCGGTGCCCTCGCCGTGGATGTCGCCGCCGTCTCCGCCACCGAGTTGAGTCGTCGGCTCAATTGAAGGACGTGGTCGATAGAGCAAGTGTGCATGATGCGTCGCCCGGCGCCCACGACGAAGAAGCGGTCCGTTTCACAAACCCCCAGAAGCCGGCGAATTGTCTCGCCGCTATCGCAGATGGTCGTAACGACCTGCCCGGCGTAGACGACGTGCGGGCGCGTGCAAGTCGAACAGTCTCCGTCGAAGGAGCGAATGTCGAACCCCCGGATGCGGACGTGCCCGAGGCACCCTACTTGCGCCACGAGGCTGCGCAGCAACTCCGACGCCGGACCGTGCGATGCCTCCGGAACGTGAGTCAGCATGACGATGTTCAAGTCGGTGAGGAACTCGTGAAAGGGATGGTCGCTGCCATCCCCGTTGGCAAGCACGAAATCGGGTAATAGTCTTCGTCGGTTCATGATGAAATCCTCCGCGAGTGCAGCCGCAGTGCGATCAAGCCAACTGTTTAGATGCGCGGCGCATTGGAATCCTTCTCCCTCATCATGTGCTAAGTTGTCCGTGTTGTTAGCACGCTCGGACTTTCCTTGACGGGCATTGCGAGTGTCCCGCCCGTTCCGATCGTTGGAGTTGGGAACGATCAACGTCATTCGTCAAGCTCCTGCGATGTCAGCGACGCGCTTCGGCCCGCCAGCCGCTCGACTTGTTGCCGCAGAACCTCCCGTAGCGTCTTGGTGTCGTTCGCCCGCGCCATAGCAACAATCTTGCGGCCGGGGCCGACGACGACCAAGTAGTCATTCGCGTCGTCGTCGAACGATCGATGTATGGCGCCCGCCGCATCACAGATGCTGATGAGATCGGACCGGTCCGTAACAAGGTGGCAGGTGTCGTGCAGCGCGCAGTCTTCGTCGGACCAATGGATGTCGATTCCGACGATGCGAACCGAGTCGATCCCCCGGTGTTCGGTCACGAGCTCCTCAACGAGCTTCGCCACCGGCCCATGCGTGTCCTGGTCGCATCGCGTGAACGCGATGATTGTGAAATCGCCGAGATCGTCGTGCAGGTATCGCGCATCTCGCCGTTGATCAAAGTACCCGAAATCGAGCAGGAAGTACTGGGCAACTTCGGCGCGCGGCACGACCCCACGAACAGGCCTATTGGACACGCAACCAGAGACCGCGGCGGCAAGAGCGACGACTGCAATCATGTATCTCATGAGATCTCAACTCCACGTGACGGCGGCGGTGCATGTCACACCTACTACCCTTTGGATGATTATTGTGGCCGGTTTCTTCCCAGCGACTCGAATTTTCTGGAGTGCAACGCCCGGTTGTCGCAATGAACGCCAAGACGCTGCAAGAACGCGGTCGACCCTGGCTAACGACGCGGATCGGCGGCCATGATCGCTCGCTTCAACGGCCCGATCCCGGGACGTGCTTGCGGTCCAAACCCCTGACAGGAAGGCTCAGTGAGATACCCAGTAGGTGGCGAGGGCAGTCAGAATCCACCATCCTCCAGATGCCGAGGCGCTCGGTCTCTCGCCTTCGACCACAGAAAAAAAATCTCCTACCGCGCGAAGAAAAGGCTGCCCCGATACATCTAAGGGTGCGGGCAGCGTTTCTCGTGGAAATGCTGGCTTGAAGGTATCGAGGTTGGACGAAATCTGTACGAATCAGGTGCAGATACCAACGGACAACAGGAGCAGGACATGAGTCTGGGTATTCGCGGCATGGGTGCTGCAGGTAGGTTCAAACGTTCATCGCGGGTCGACGTGTTGGTTATCGGATTGGCCGCAGTCATCTGCTGGACGGGCCCGGGATGTACGGTGGGGCTTCCCTTGGCCGGCAATTCGAACGAGGGCACGACAGAACCAAATACTGAACACGACGACGGGAACGACGCCGGCGCCGACGAGAATGGCAACGGAGGGGACCAGAGCGGTGGCGCGCCCGTCGCCTCTGATGGCGACGAGATCACTCCGCTGACCGTTACGGAGGTTGACCACATTCTGGGCAGCGCGGACGCGCCGGTAACAGTCATCGAGTACCTCGATTTTCAGTGTGGCGCGTGCCAAGGCTTCGCCCTCAACACGTTTCCCGACATCCAGCGCACGTATATCGACGCCGGCGACGTCCGGTGGGTGTCGCGGCATTTTCCACTCGTTGCCATCCACGAATTCGCCGAACCCGCCGCTCAGGCAAGCGAATGCGCCGCCGAACAGGGGAGCTTCTACGCATATCACGACCTACTATTCGATCGCCAGCCGGAGTTTACGCGTGAAGATCTCGTTGCGTACGCGGGCGAACTGGGCCTCCAAATCAACCAGTTTACGTCTTGCCTCGATAGCGAGGTCATGGGTCAAGAAGTTGCCGCAGACGCCCTGTCAGGCCTCGCGATGGGCGTCCGGGGCACGCCGACCTTCTTCATCAACGGCCAGGGGTACTTCGGTAGCTTCAACGTGAGCGACTTCAGCGACATGATCGAAACGGCGCTGGCCGACACCGCAGATTCGGGCGACTCACCTTTCGGGGACAATCTGTTTCCCTGATAGAGACCGCCGATCAAGTGAGTTCGCGCGAACGCTGCACAGGGTTGGGTACGCATTAGAATGACGAGTCCACAAACGCAACGACCCACGTTCGTCGAGGTGATGCTGCTGATCCTCATCTACGGAATCACGGCCATGATCGCCGTTCCCGTCATCGCGGGCCGGACAACCGTATCCGTCGAATCCAATCAAGCAGTCGACTCTGCTGTTCCGCGAGAACCATCGACTGCGCGGCATACTGGTGATGAAGTCATCACCCCTGAGAAAGCCGTGGCTCGTGAATCCGACGCCGCGCCAGACGGCAGCGAGCCGTCGACCGAGACCGGCCATGGTCGTGAGATCGATCTTGCGAAGAGACCTCCTCATGAACCAAACGACGAGAGCCGATAGGCTTGCGATGCCCCTCCCTCTATCAGACTCGATTGCGCCTCCGGCAGCCATAAGAAGAGATGGAGACCGGAACTGCTAATTGCGCTGTAGGACAGGTATGATTCGGAAACGCGATTCGCAAAGGGAAGCCCCGTCGTTTCAGCACACGCGATTTGGCGATGGCGCACGCATGGGACACCGATTCTTGTCGCCGCACGCCGTTTCGGCGACAGCGTGTCGCGTAACGCAATCTCCCTACCCAGGTGCTGCGAAACCGGTATACTCGGGGAAGCCACGTGCCGGACCGAACGGGTTGGTAGGCAGCAACAAAGGACGTAGCGTGACGGAACGCGAACTCATCGAGCGGTGTCGGGATGGTGATCGCCAAGCTCAGCGCGAGGCGTATGACCGGACCAGCCGACACGTATACCGGCTGCTCCTCAGAATGACGGGCAACGAGGACGACGCGCTGGAAATCGCCCAAGACACCTATTTGCGGGCGTTCTCGAGGATCCACACGTTCGATGGACGTTCGGCGTTCGCGACGTGGCTTTATCGCATCGCGTTCAACGAAGCCGTG
>JAJDDR010000522.1 GCA_029260255.1 Phycisphaerae bacterium | reverse complement strand
GTCGCCGCCCCGCTTCAAGCCAAGCAGGAATCACCTGCCTCTTCCTGGATTTCATCAGCCGTCCTCCAGACCACCATCGGTCGACGGCCGACGATACCGCCCCGGTCAAATCGGGTCATACACGCCTACCGGAAGGACACGAACTATGGCGATTCGATGGCGAGAGAACGGAGCAACCGGCGGACTCGCAAGCGGCGTAAATGTACGGGTGGCTCGGACCTCGGGGAGCCCGTCCGCAGGCCCGGCCTGCTGTTGCGTATGTGCAGTGGGCGACGGTGCCCGGGATACGAACGTTGCCTTCCGCGAGGGAGGCACGCAGGGCGGTGGCATCGCGTGATGCCGTCAAGGGAGCAAGCGGGATCAAATGTCGGACCCCGCGGTGGTGGCATGGTGCAAGCCAAGACGCCGTGGGCATGAATGGGGCCGACTCGAAATCGTTAAATGGCACGTCCTGGTGGCGATGCCGAATAGATGCTTGGAAAGATCCCGAATTCTTCCCGCGACCCCCTTGACGGAGACTCGCTCATAGATGCCACCCAGTATGGGATACACCGAACCAAGTCCCCTGCAGCAGCGTCCGTGTGAGGGCATCGGACGCCGCACGGATGACATCATAAACACATATCTAAACATAGGTTAGAACGGATTCACTCAGCGACGTCGTTCTCAGTGAGTGCGATTTCGCGCAGCCGGCGTTTTGCGACTTTTCCGGTTGGGTTGCGTGGAAGTTCGTCCACAACACGGACGCGCCGCGGCACCTTGTACCCTGCAAGTTGTTCTCGCGCAAAGCTGCGGAGTTCTGGGTCGGTCGCGTGGCAGTCCGGCTTGAGAATCACGAACGCGAGCGGGACCTCGCCGCGACTGTCGTCTGGGACACCGACAACGGCAGCCTCTTCGACCGCGGCGTGCTGTTCGAGCACCGATTCGATCTCCCGCGGGAAGACGTTTTCGCCGCCCACGATCATCATTTCCTTCTTCCTGCCGGTGATGAACAGGAAACCGTCGTCGTCGAAGCGCCCGATGTCCCCCGTGGCGAACCAGCCGTCGGCGTCGATGACGGCTTCCGTATCCTGCGGGCGATGATGGTAGCCGCGCATGACGCCGGGACCGCGTATCTTGATCTCCCCATCGGATCCGACCGGCATTTCTCGGCCATCCTCACCGACGAGTCGGATCGCAAGGTTGGTTAGTGGCTTGCCGACGGAGCCGCGACGATGCGCCCGGGGCGCGTTGAGCGAAATGACGGGCGACGTTTCGGTGAGTCCGTAGCCTTCGAGCAGGTGGACACCGAAGCGATCACGGAACGCCTCCGCGATTCGGTCGGGCAGAGGTTCCCCGCCGCTCACGAGCAGATGAAAGCCCGTAAAGCTGTCCGAGGCGGCGGATTTGTGTCGGAGTAACGCTCCGTACATGCTGGGGATGGCCATGAGGACGGTCGGCTTGAAACTGTTGATCGCTCGGAAGACCGCGGGCGGACTGAAGCGCGGAATCGCGTGTACCGCGAGCCCCCGCACGACCGGGATCAGCACGTTGGCCGTCAGACCGAACACGTGGAACGGCGGCAACACGCACAGGAATCGATCGTCCGCCCTCAGATCGGCGGCGTCTATCACCGCGTCGCAGTTGCTGAGTAGGTTTCGCGAGGAGAGTTCCACACCTTTTGGCGCGCCGGAGGTTCCCGAGGTGTACAGCAGGACGGCCAGCGCTTCGGGGTCGATGGTGGGCACTTTCGGACGCGGGCGTAGACGTGTGAGGAGCAGACGGCGCTTGATAGGGAGGTCTTCGATACAGACCGTTCGAACGGGCAGCGTTTCGGTCGTCTTGTCGAAGTGGTGGGTGCTGAGAATCAGGTCGATACCTGCATCGCGGGCGATGTCAGCCAGCTCGGGCGGGCTGAGAAGGAAGTTCAGGGGCACGGCGAACCGTCCGGCCCACAACGTTCCGAACATCGCCCCCACGAACGCCCCCCCGCTGGGCAGAAGCAGGCCGACACCCCGCGCGTCGCTCTCGCGGCGCACGAAATCATGCATCACGACAGCGAGCCCGGTCAGGTTTCGATACGTCAGAGTCGCAACGGGGTCGATGACAGCCGGCTTCCCGGCGTTATCGCGATCTTGCTTCAACAACGCATCGACGATCATGCTTCGACGTTCTCCGCTTGGGTGCGCGGAGAATAATTGGCGACATCGTGTTTGTCTATTCACGGGCGGCACTCCATAATGGCGTCCGGCGGTGTTTGGACAACGAATCCCCCGGTGCGGAGCAAGGACGTGAAAGCACGGCGAGCGCAGCGAATCGGTTTCTGCCTCTCACTGGCCCTTCCCGTCGCGGCGATTTGCTTCGGCTGCCACGGTCTGCCCCCATCGGCGGTGGACCGCATTCTCAAGTCGGAACATGCCTACCGCATCGCGCGTTACGACGAATCGCAGCGTCTGGCAACGTCGGTGATCCGGTCATATCCCGAGGAGCCCGACACCGCCGAGGCGTACTACCTCCGTGGGCTGGCTCGCGTACGGTCGGGCGACCGCGCGGAAGCGAATGGGGATTTCCGGCAGGCAGTGCGTCTCTGTGAGCGGTCGGACCTGAAGTCAGTGCTAAGCACGCAACTCGCGCACATGTTGTTCGAGGACCATGCCTTCGCGGGTGCCGCGCGGTTGTACAACCAGGCATTGAAGGGGCCTTACCCCGAAAATTGCACGCCGGGTCTGTGGTTTCGCTACGCCCTGAGTCTCGAACGGAGCGGTGCTTTCTGCGATGCCCGAAGTGCCTTCCAGCGCGTCGCCGATCAGCGCACGGACGCCAGACTGTCATCCGCCGCGTCGACGCACCTTGCGTGGAGGCACTCGTACTTCACCCTGCAGTGCGGCGCGTACACGCGGGCGGAGCGAGCCCGCGCCGCGGCCAAGATGTTGAAGGAACGCGGGCTCGACGCGGCCGTCGTCCGCTCGGGCCGACCGGGCGTCGCGTCGCACTTGGTCCATGCCGGTCGCTACCCGGATTACGTCTCCGCTCGCGCCGCCTTGGCCGACATTCGCCGTGTCCAGCCGGATGCGTTCGTGATTCCGTGAGTTGTGTGTCACACTCCGGCACGCGGTTGTTTCAGAGTTGATCAGAAGGTTGACCCAAAACCTGTTTCAGCCGTCGAGCTTGACTGGCTCGGTCGGCGCCCAGGCGGGCGCGCTGATAGCCGGGCGCAGCATCGGCTTCGTGCGTGGTGTCTTGCTCGCATGGTTGCTCAGCCAGCGCGAGTTCGGCGCCTTCCAGGTGGCCGTGGCGGTCGTGAATCTGCTCGTACCGTTGAGCAGCCTCGGACTCACGTTCGGTGTCCTGCGGTACGCGCCGACCCACGAGGTGCGGGGAACGCTGTACGCCTTCTCGCGGCGTGCCGGGGCGATGGTGCTCGTCATCGGCGCCGCAACAGCCGTGTTGCTGATCTCCGCACCCGCGACGGTGGTGGACCTCGTGTTCGCCACCGGGTCGGGTGTCGGCACCGCAACGGCAACGACGGCCAACGCTCGTGTGCCGGCCAGCCTCGTATGCATGGCGGCCGTGTGCGTATTCTCTCTGATCGTCTTTCACTTCGTGGTCGATCTGATGAAGGGCCTGCGGTTGTTCCGCGCTGCAAGCCTCATGGAGACGCTGGGGGTGGTCCTGTTTTCGTCGCTGGCGCTGCTTGCGCCGGCTGTCGGGTACGCCTCCGCGGACTCGGTCGTGCTGGCATACGGCGTGGGAAACGTGGCGACTGTGGTTCTCTTTCTGCCTCCGCTTCTGCGCTATGTGCGGGCCCAACCCGCGGACGTTCGAGCGGAGTCCGAATTGCCGCGGATTGACTCCGCACTGTTGCGCTACAGTGTGTGGATTGCGGCGTCGCAGGTCGCCTGGCACGGTCTGCAGCAGTATGTACTCTGGCACCTCGCGATTGTCGGCGGCTACGCTCTTGCGGCGACGTATTTCGCGGTTCGCCTGTTTGCCCAGTTGATCCTGCTGGGGGGCCAGACGCTGAGCCGCGCCTTTTCCGCAAACGTGACGCGCGTCTGGGAGGCGACCGGTCCAGAGGATGCACTCGTGCGGCTCGAGGCGGGGAGTAAGATCGGATGTCTCGCGATCCTATCCGGTGCGGTCTTGCTGTCGCTTGTCAAACCCTGGATTCTGATGGCGTTTCCTTCCGGGTATTCGGCGGGCGCGGACTGCTTCGAGCCGTTGCTGCTGGCTTACGCGTGGTTCGCGGCGTTGGAGTTCCTTCTCATCCGATTCCATCTGGAGAAGAAGTCCGTATACACTTTTTGGGCTTCCCTTGCGGGGGCGCTTGCCAACATCGGATTGGCGATCGTTGTTATGGGTCTTCCCGGTGCCGCAGCGACGTCCGACGCTGGTTCGATGCTTGTCCGCGCCAGCTGGGTCTGTGCGGCCGGGTCCGGAGTTTCGATACTCACTTGCCTGACGGTCTTGACGATGTCTCGCAAGCGGCCGAGTGCGTCGGTGCTGCTGCTGATCATTGCGTTCGTCTCCTTGGGTGCCGGAACCATTGCGGCCACAGCAACGCTGGCACTGATGGCGGCCTGCTGTATGAGCCCCGCCGGACTGTTCGGGCTTGCGGAGAGGACCATCATCGCGAACTGGTTTCGAGGCCGATAATCGCGACACCGGCGATAACGGGGTAAGTAACATTACCGCGTGCGCCTACCGATACTCCCTGCGAGGTCTGCAAGGCGCGGACCGCCTGGAGTTTCGGCTATGGCCCCTTCGGTTATTGACGCTCCGCCGTCATCGGTGGACCGGGTTCGACGTTTCTTCGAGGCCCGTGATCTGGTCCGACGCGGAATCTGCTTGCTCAACGCGGGGCAATACGACCTCGCAGCCGGCGTGTTCTCATCGGCATCGCGGCTGAACCCCGAATCGAGCGAATTCCGCCCGTACTTGGCCCGCTGCCACGCAGCAAACCAGGACTACGCCGCCGCGGCGAACGAAATGTCCAGACTCGCCGAAGAGGACGCGGAAGACATCACTTCTCGCGTGCGGCACGCACTGTATCTCTGGAAACACGGCGACTGCAAGGCAGCCATCGCGTCACTCCGTGAATGCGTCCGAGGCGCAGCCGATTGCGCTGAACTGCACTTCCAGCTCGGCACTCTCCTGGCTGCTGACGGGGAGCAGGAGGAGGCCGCATTACGCTTCACGCAGACGCTGGCGATGGACAAGCGACACACCGAGGCAATGGTCAGTTTGGCAATGTGCCACGCGGCGGACTCGGAAGTCAGGCGGGCGACGACCCTGCTGTCGCGCGCGCAGTCGCTGCGGCCGCACGACGCGCGCATCGGGCACTTGCTTTCCATGTCATTGAAGGCGATGGACGGCACTGCGGCAGTGCCACACGTATCCGCAGTGATGCCCCCCGACGGCGAAGTTGAACGTGCAGAGTTCATCGAAGAACTGGCCAAGCTCATTGAATCCGACGCGGAGTTCATCGACGCGTTCATCAGTGTGCCGGCGACAGACGTGGACTCGACGCTTGGGCAACTTCTGGCAAAAGTCGCGAAGCAAGCCCTGGAGAGGTCTCCCGACCGGGTCGACCTGCACTATCACTACGGCCGTCTCCAGGACCGCAGTGGCAATGTTGCCGGCGCCATGAACACTCTCGAGCGCGCAGTGGCCATCGATCCGCGCCACGTGCCCGCGCTGATACTTCTCGGCCGACTGTATCGTCGACAGGACCGCCCCACGGAAGCAATCGATTGTCTCGAGCGGGCATTGCGAACGGGTGTGGACTACCCGGACGTACACGTGACGCTGGGGGATCTGTATCGTGATTCGGGGCGTACGGCCGACGCGCGCAACGCCTACAGCCGGGCCGTCCGCATCAACGCGGGCTACGAACTCGCGCAACAGTCGTTGGAAGCGCTGAGCGTCTGATTCGGAGGGGCGATCGAGATGTCGTATCTGTTGGAGATTCTGGGGCAAGGTCTGCTTGCGGAGCTGGCCGCCGCGTTCCGGGACGTGTTGGTCGACTCGGACCGGCATTCCACACGAGCGTTGAAGGAGGCAGCGCGCTCCGAAGATGCCACGACGGCCGACCGAGTGCTTCTGGGCACTCGCCTGCTCAACACACGGGACATCGCCGGCGCAAGAACACAGTTCTCCATGGCCGTCGCCGCCACGCCGTCCGACATCGCCGCTCGCGCGGGGTTGGCGTGTGCCCTCGATGAACTCGGTCGGACAAAGGAGGCGATCGAGCACCTGAAGTCAGCACATGAAATGGCGCCCAACGACCCGGCGATCCTGTTTGCGATGGCGTGCTGCTGCGAACGCGTGGGACGCGCTGACGACGCACTCGCCTACTACAGTGCGACGCTGGAATTCTGTCCCAATCTGCGGAACGCCCACGAACGTATGGCGGCCATTTTCGTAACGCAGAACGATCTGCCCGCCGCTGTCGAACGGTACGAGCACCTGTGCGTTCTGCACCCCGACGATGTGACGGCGCACATGACGCTGGCGAGCCTGTACTACCGCATGGATCGGTTCGAAGAAGCCGTACACCGCTACCGCCTCGCGCTGACGATCGACCCCGACAATTGGGAGGCTCGGGATGACCTCGTGGGGATGTACGCCAAGAAAGGCATGCTCGTCGAAGCGATTGACGAGATGATCGAGACGATCGACCGCGAGCCTGCGTTTCCCGACAATCACCTTCGGCTCGGCGACCTCTACGCCAGAGTGGGCGACCCCCGCGCCGCGATGGGCGAGTACCTGAAGGCCGTCGACTTGAATCCCAACTACCTCGAAGCGTCGGTCAAGGTGGGTACGATGCATCTGCGCGACGGGGAGTTCGTCGAGGCGGCGCATTGGTTTAGTAAGGCTGTCGAGATCAATGATCGCCTGCTGACCGGGTACATCGGGTTGGCGTGCGCGCAACACGAGTGCGGGCACATCGAAGAGGCGGACGAGACGTTTGAGATGGCGTTGCGCGTCGAGCCGAACTCGACGCTGCTATTCGCCGAAACGGCAAAGCTCCAGTTGAAGATCGCCGCAACCCGGCAGGTCGAACAGTACGTCGCGCCGACGTACCCACCGCACACGAGCGGCGCGTCCGCCGGCGAAGTGGACGATCTGCTCGACCAACAGATCGTGCGACACCGAGTCGCGTTGCAAGAACATCCAAACCACGCTGACCTGCACTATCGACTCGGACTCCTGCTCCGCGAACGAGGCCGGCTCGAGGACGCGATTGCCGCGTTTCGCGAAGCGTTGGAAATCAACCCGAACTACGTCAAGGCAATCACGAAGCTCGGTCTCGCCCTGATCGAGTCCGGCGATCATGACGAGGCGATCAACACCATGCGTCACGCGCTCGATATCCAGCCGCGCGACGTCGAACTCCACTACCAACTCGGGTTGATGTTCGCCGACGGGCAGCAATTCGGACTGGCTCTCGAACAGTACGAAGATGCGCTGCGGGAGGATCCACGGAACCTCGACGCGCAAGCCAACATCGCGCTGGCGCTCCAAAACATGGGATTGCTTGACCGAGCGGCCGTCAGTTGGCAGACCCTGTGCGAGACCGCAAGCGAGACGGATCGAGGGCGGGCGTTGCTCGAACGGGCAAGCGGCACAGGTCGCTTTGACGACGCCGACCGCTGAGACGGGCGAATCGATCATAGAACAAATCGGTGAGTCGCTGCACTCAACGCACCAAGCTTGCCTTCGTCGACCGTTATCCCCCAGCCCGGCTCACTCAGCGCCGCGGCTCTTCCGCCGTAGCCGAACCGCACGGTACGGCGCGCGATGTCGTCGGTGAGCAGGAATGATCCGAAGCTCCCCTCAGCAAAACGGACACCCGGCACCAATTCGAGAAAGCGCCTCCCGGCCGACGAGAGGATTGCCGTCTCACCGACCATGCAGCCAAGCTGGACCATGATGCCGTTTCTCAGAGCCAGACGTGCAAGTCGCAACGAGGGCAGGAAGCCGCCGCACTTGCTGATGCGGATGTTGAACCCGTCAGCGACCTGAAGGGCGATCAGTCGCTCCGCATCGTCGAACGTTACCAGCGACTCGTCGTACATGAGCGGCTGATGTACGCACGATTTGAGCTCCTTCAGTTTGTTCTCTTCACCCTTGGCGAGCGGCTGTTCAACCGAGGCGAGTTGCAGCGATCGCCAAGCGCCCAGCCGCTCCAAGGCGCGTGAAAAACTCCACGCGCCATTCGCGTCGACACGCAGCGCAGCGCGGCGCCGTGCCAACGGGCGCGCGAGATACCGGGCGACGGCGCGCACCCGGTCGACCTCCAGATCGTCGCCGACCTTGAGTTTGAAATCGCGCAGCCCGTACCACCACATCAGGCGCAATGCGCGCAGCGTGCCGGATATGCTGCCCGCCGCGAGGACGCCGCTGTAGCGTATCTCTCGCAAGCTCCCCGGCGACCCGAACTCGCTGAGCCCCATCCACCCAACGACGTCGGAAATCGGCCTCCGGAAGTGCCGGGCGAAGGCGTCGAGCAAGGCAAGCTCGACGGCGGCGCGCGCCGCGGGCACCAAGGGCCCGTTGCCGCGCTCGCCCTCCTGCTGCCGCCACGGAAGAGCGTCGATCGCCTCCAGGGCATCGGGGAAACATTCCGGGTGCATATCGAGCAACGCAGGGCCATACACGCGCTCGATGGATCGGAGAACCGACTCAACGGTCTCGCCGGTGACGTACGGTCGCGGCAGCGTCTCGCCGTAGCCCACCTCGCCGCCGTTGAGCTCCACCGACACGATGACCGGTTCCGCCACGTCGCGCTTGGAGGCGGCGTGTTCCACCGAGTGGCGCATCGGGATGGTCAATGTATGAACAGCGATGCACCTGATCGCGGCGCCCATGAGTCAGCGTCCCGTCTGCGACCCTGCGGCGGTCGCGCGACGAGTGTAGAGGCTGATCGCACCGGACGCCATCGGTGGCGGCGTGGCGTCCGAGAACGCCGTTTCCGAAGTGTCGCAACGGCCCGAGCCGCGGGCTGAATCCCGCGTCTCGGGAGGAACTCGCCATGGCACGATTCATGCGACACGGTCCCGCGGGACCTGGTCGGCGCTCTCGGCAGGCTCCAACTCCGCCCGCAGCCACTCCGATCGTAGGATTGCATACTGCAATGCGTCCACGTAGCGTCCTCCGCGGAAGTACGATTCCCGAAAGACGCCTTCACGAACGAAACCGGCTCGTTCATACGCCCGAATCGCCGCCGTGTTGTCGGCGAGCACCGACAGCTCAACACGATTGAGATTGTATTCCTCAAAGGCGAGTCGCAGAATCAACCGGGTCGCCTCCGTTCCGAATCCGTGGGACTGATACTCCTTGTCGCCTATCAGGATTCCGAACGACGCGCGGCGATTGGCGCCGGTCATTCCACGCAGCCCGGTCGCCCCGATCAGACGGTGTTGCTCCTTTACGACGATCCCGAGCGCAACATCCTCGGTGGACTTGTAGAGCTTCTCTATGTACTCGCGCTCGCGGAACTCGTTCACCGGATATCCGCGGTCGAGCGTCCGCCAGATTTCCGGGTCATTTCGCCAGCGACGGAGCGGCTCCTCGTCGCCCGGTTCGAGCGGGCGAAAGTAGAGACGCTCGCCGTTGTAGTACTTGATGGTCACCATGACCTCCCTTCTCGTCTGCGCGCGGAGTGAGCGCAAAGGTCCAGTCCCTCGCAAAACACGCGGTTCAAGACACAAAAAAAAGCCCCGCAGACCGAATGGCCGCGGGGCTCTCACTGATCCGTTCTATGCGAACAGCCCTACGGCACACCGCCGACAATCATGGTCGCAACGACCCTATTGCCGAGCGCAAACAGGCCGCACATCACACCGTCGGTGTGAGCGGGTCTGCTGCTTCGTGTCTGCGCGGGCTTCACTTTGACGCTACTCCTTAACGAGACTCAACGGTGCAGTATACCCCATCAATCGCGAAATGCAAGACTCGAGTGTTTTTCTTCGGTCATTCGGGAATCCCGGGAGGCGTTGCGAGCCGGCGATTCCGATTAGCGTATTCTGATGTCGCCGCCGAAGACTGTAAGTATCAGGATGATGTCGAGGACGACTTCGACGGGAATGCCGGCGTACCCTGACCATCCGAGGAGCGGGAACCCGACGAGCGCGAGAATCCACACCGCGACGAAGAGCAGCGCACGTCCAGTCCCGAAATCGCCGCCCCGTAGCCCAACGACAATGAGAATGACAAACGCGATTCGTGGCAGGAGCATCATGGGTGCAGCATCCGGGAACTCGCGTCCAGGTCAAGATTGCGAGTGACCTTGTGCGTTTAGGGTCTCCGGTCGGGAACACCGCGGCCGTGGCTTTCGCGGAGCATCGTCGTCAATTGGCACCGCCAATCGGCGTCGCGGGCGACGGCGAACCGCTCGCGGATGCGTGACAGCTCCCCCGATTTGCGGAGGTCTTCCAACGCCGCGTCCACCTTGCGTTTGAGATTGACCCGACTCGGGTGTATGACGAAGGCGTACTCCTCCAAGGCGGCTGGCTCGGACAGGGGCGTAAGCCCCTGGGTATCCCGCGGCCAACCAGCGCGAAGCCCCGGTAGGGGTGGTAGGACTTCTACCGCCCCTGCCGGGGCTTGGTGGTTTCGGAGCGTCCCTCTTGTCCCAGGGGCTGACGCCCCTGGCTACTGACTGACGCCCTTGCAGGGCTTTGTGGCTGCGCCCCGAAAGAAGGCGAGAGACTGAACG
>JAJDDR010000521.1 GCA_029260255.1 Phycisphaerae bacterium | reverse complement strand
GGCATCACGGACGGACTGGTCGATCCGGACGCCATTCCCGCGCCGCCGGACGAGGCGGTGACGCAGCCGGGCGACCTTTGGATTCTGGGCGAGCATCGGCTTCTGTGCGGCGATAGCAGCATCGCGATCGACGTTGATCGGTTGGTCGATGGCGCGACGATCCATTTGGTCAACACCGATCCGCCGTACGGTGTGAAGGTCGAGCCCCGCTCCAACAACGCCATCAGCGCTGGGTTGTCGTCATTCGGCGAGTCGGGCCTGAACAATCACCAGAGATTCGACGCCAACCGCCGACCCTCCACGAGAAAAGCCACGCACAAGAAGCTCCGCGCCAAGGACCGCCCCCTCGAAAACGACTTCGTCACGGCTGACGCGTTCGATGAAATGCTGTTGGCGTGGTTTTCCAACCTTTCGCGCGTCCTGAAACCCGGTGGATCATTCTATGTGTGGGGCGGGTGCAAGAATCTCGGCGACTACCCCGGACCGCTCAAGGCCACAGGACTCTACTTCAGCCAAGGCATCGTGTGGGACAAGCAGCATCCCGTCCTGACTCGCAAGGACTACATGGGCGCGTTTGAAATCTGCTTCTATGGTTGGAAGGAAGGCGCGGGCCACCGCTTCTATGGTCCAAACAACGCGACGGATCTGTGGCACGTCAAGAAGATCAGTCCTCAGCAGATGGAACATTTGACGGCCAAACCTGCGGAACTCGCCGTGCGCGCCATTCAATACTCGTCGCGCGCAGGCGAAAACGTTCTCGATCTGTTTGGCGGCTCAGGGAGCACGCTGATCGCGGCAGAGCAGACGGGACGGCGCGCCTACGTAATGGAACTGGATGCACTGTATTGCGACGTGATTTGTGACCGTTTTCAGCGATTCACCGGTAAGCCTGCCGTTCTCGAACGCACCGGCGAGTCGCCGATACCGATGAAGCCTCGCGAGGAGGCAATGCGATGAACGAGGACTGTTCACGAAGAGGTCATGTCACGAAGTTCGGATACCGCAGAATCAGGTTGCCCGGAGAGCGCCGACTTAAGATGGCGCACGTCCTGGTATGGGAGGAACATCACGGCCCGGTTCCACTCGGCAGGGAACTTCATCACAGAAATGGCGATAAACTCGACAATCGCATCGACAACCTCCAGTTGGTGACGCGCCTTGAACATAAGCGCATCCACAGTGGTTGCATCCTCTGTGACGACGTCTGGTGGAAACGTTGCCGCAAGTGCCTCCAATCCAAACCTGAGACGGACTTCTATAACTACCCCGGTCGCAACGGATTGATGGGGCTGTGCAAGCGTTGCTGCAGTCGAACCGCCGTAGAGTACAAGCGCAAGCGCCGAGTGCGGCGACGTCGGATGGTAGAGACCTTGCCGGCCACCGAACGTTGGCGGGACGATGCGGGCCGAAGAGACGCCCCGGAATGTTCCGAGGCGTTGGGTGAGGGGTCGGACTGATGTCAGCCGTTCTGGGGTTCCTCGATATCGATAAGCAGAACGAACCGCTCACGCGTCCAGCGCTCGATTCCGTAAGCCGTCTCGACCTCGTATTCGAGCCACGCGCCGGTGGCGGCGTCGCGGGCGAATCCGTTGACGATCGTGCCGGGCTCACCGTCGTCGGTGTTGAGCACCTTCGTGCCACCCGGCAGGGGTTCGTTGCTCGCGATCATGCCCGTCTCCTTCACGCTGGTTGCGACCATCGGTCAAACTCCGCCAGCCTGACTGTTGAATGCGAATTGCCCGCGATCGACCTTAGTAAATCGGGCGTCCTTGCCCTTGGCGGCGATCTCACGCAGCATCGCGGCGTAGAGCGTTGCGTGCGGCGTCTTGCCCCCGGGACTCTTCCAGAGTCCCTGCTCGGCCATCGCGGCGATCAGATCTGTGGCGCGCATGGGCGTGCCGGTCTTGGCCAAGACCTGGACGGCGGCATCCAGGGCGCTGACACGCTTGGGCTTCTGCTGCCGCTTGGCTTTCTCTGTTTTCTTCGCACCGGGCGCGGAGGCCTTCGTCGCGCGTTGGGCTTTAGCCGTCGGGGTGTTGGCAGTGGACTTCTTGCCTGTCTTCTTCGAGGACGCGGTCTTCTTCTTCGTAGCCATGAGCAATCTCCTTCTGTACGGTCCTGCGGCGTCAACACGATGCCGCGTTGTCGGACCCATCAGGGCGAGTCAGGCGAACACAATCAAGGCCATTCGTCGGAGATTCCGTCGGATTCCGCAGATTCATTTGTTCGCCATTCCGGCGACAGTTCAATAGACGCAGTGTGCCGACGGCATTCCGCAACCTATTCAATGCGTCCGGTACGCAGACCGCACGAGGATCGAGACCATGAATAATGACCAACGCCAGTCACCATTGGCTTTTTCGCCGCGCCGAACGCTGCAGACCATCACCGTCGAACGACCACGCTGCCCGCAATGCGGCGGCGTGCGACTCCGCAAGTACCGCTCGATTCGTGATCAGGGCGACGGCAGCGCCCTGTGGTGGGTGCAGTGCGGCGACGAATCGTGTCGTCATCGCTTCCGGGTTCTACTCGAATAACGCGGTCACTGTTCCATGGTGTGGAAAGTCGCGGAGCGAGAAGCCGTATGATTGGAGCGAAGGAGACTGGCGATGCCGTACATGCCCAAGCCACACCGACCGAAGGTACTGGACGCACCGCGACATCGGCGGCGGCGTGCGTCGGCCTCACGACTCGGCTACGGTCGCCGCTGGCAGCGGCTGCGGAAGTACATCCTTCAGCAGCACATCTGGTGCGCCGATCCGTTCGGGCACCACGCCGAGGATGGTCGCCCGGTGCCGGCCGAGCAGGTGGACCACATCGTTCCCCGCTCCGCCGGCGGGAGTGACGACCCGTCCAACCTTCAGGCACTGTGCGTCACCTGCCACTCCCGCAAGACGGCACTGCACGACGGTGGGTTCGGCAGGCCGAAGAAGACGGTGTCAACGTGATAGTCAGTTACCCTGCACAACGCACGTGGTCGGATGCCCGGCCGGACGCAATCGTGCGGGCGCACGAATTCGTGCGGTCGTTACGCGCCGGCGGTGCGCTGCGAATCCTGTGCATCGTAGTGCCAGAACGCGGCACTACGTCGGAGCCTGTGGCGTGATCGCAGACGCAAGCGCCAATGCAACGCAATACGGTGCATCACACCCGTCAATGGCGGGTAGGGGGGGGTCATCACCTGGGGCGCATCGGCGTAGAGCGTAGCACACGCGACACGCACGTTTTCGAGGGTTTTGCCATAGGGGGGTACCATGGGTAAACGAGGTCCCAAGCCCACACCGACGGCCATTCTGAAGCTGCGCGGCAGCACGCTGGTCACCAAGCGTCGGAAGGAACGCGAGGTGAAGGGTCCGGCGGGCGCACCCGATCGCCCGGACTGGCTGGACGATGAGGCCAAGTCGGCGTGGGACGACGTCGCGCCGCTGCTCGAAGCCATGGGCGTCCTGACCCGCATCGACGGCAACGCCCTGGCACGCTACTGCCGTCTCTGGTCGCGCTGGCGCAAGGCCGAGGCGTTCATCCAGGAAAAGGGCGAGATGTACCCGCTTCGCGGAGACGACGGCCAAGTCAAGTACTTTCAGCAGTGGCCGCAGGTGGCCATCGCCAACAAGCTCGCTCAGCAGTTGACTCGTCTTGAAGCGGAATTCGGAATGACGCCGTCAGCCCGGGCACGCCCGCAGGTCGCGCCGGCACGTACCCAGTCCAGTGACAACAGCAAGGAGCGTTTCTTCCGTGCCGGGTAAGATGATTCCCGGCTACGACCCAAAACAAACCATGGGGGACTGTCACTTCGATAAGTGCGCCGCGCAGCAGGCCGTGGCGTTCTTCGAGGAGTGTCTTTCGAGGAGTGTCTGACGTTCACCGCCGGTGAGTGGCGCGGCCGACCGTTCGTGCTTCAGCCGTGGCAGCGCAACATCGTGTCCACGCTCTTCGGCTGGATACGACCCGACGGAACGCGCCGCTATCGCGAGGCGTTCATCTACGTCCCTCGCAAGAACGGAAAATCGGAGTTGGCCGGGGGCCTGGGCAACTACCTGATCTTCGCAGACGGCGAGCCGGGGGCTCAGGTCTACTGCGCCGCGGCCGACCGTGAGCAGGCCAGACTGGTGTTCAACGCCGCCAGGACCATGGTCCAGGCCGAGCCCGAGATGTTGAGTCGCGCCAGGGTCCACACCAACGCCATCATGTACGAGGCCACGGGCAGCGTGCTCAAGGTGGTCAGCGCCGAGGCCTACAGCAAGCACGGCGTCAACGCCCACGGCATCATCATCGATGAACTTCACGCCCAGCCGAACAGAGAATTGGTCGACGTTCTGAGCACCAGCACCGGGGCCCGGCGTCAGCCGCTGATCATCCACATCACCACCGCCGACTTTGACCGCGAGGGGAGCATCTGCAACGAGAAGCATGAATACGCTTGCAAGGTCCGCGACGGCGTCATTGACGATCCGGCCTTCCTGCCGGTGATCTACGAGGCCACGAACGACGACGACTGGACCGACCCGGCGGTGTGGCGGCGGGTCAACCCGAACCTGGGCGTGTCGGTGAGCCACGAATACCTCGAACGCGAATGCCGCAAGGCCCAGGAGACGCCGTCGTACGAGAACACCTTCAAACGCCTGCATCTGAACATCCGCACCCAGCAGGACGTGCGCTGGCTGTCGCTCGAAGCGTGGGACGCGTGCGATAGCGCGACCGTCGACGAGTCAGAGCTCGAGGGCCGAACCTGCTTCGCCGGCCTGGACCTGTCGGCCACCACCGACCTCAGCGCGCTGGTCCTGGTCTTTCCCGACGGCGACGGGAGTATCACGCTGTTGGCGCGCTTCTGGGTGCCGATGGACAACGCGGTCAAGCGCGAGCGCCGTGACCGCGTGCCGTACCGAACCTGGGGCCGCCAGGGATTCATCGAGATGACCCCGGGCAACGTGATCGACTACGATCGCATCCGGGCTCACATCACCGATCTATCCGAGCGGTTCGACATCCGAGAGATCGCCGTTGATCGTTGGAACGCGACGCAGTTGACCACGCAGTTGCAAGGCGACGGACACACCGTCATCGCCTTCGGCCAGGGCTTCAAGGACATGAGCGCCCCGACGAAGGAACTGGAGAAGCTGGTCATCAGTGCCAAGCTGCGTCACGGCGGCCCCCCGGTCCTGCGCTGGATGGCCTCACACGTGTCCGTCGAAACCGACGCCGCCGGGAACCTCAAACCGAGCAAGAAGAAGAGCACCGAGCGCATCGACGGCCTCGTCGCCGCCATCATGGCCATCGGCCGAGCCTCGATCCACGACGCCGAGTCCGAGTGTGGCGTCGTAGTCGTTTGGTGATGGTAGCCGGCTGGTGATGATCGCGTCCTACCGAGGCCACTCATCGCCAACGTCGCATGCGACCCCCGTCCAAACCAGCGCACGCTCCCGCGCACTGTCCACTCGGCGCACTCTCCCCGACTGCGGCCTTCAAGACACCCGTCCACCACACGCCGGGCAACGCAAGCAGGGGATCTGACATACGGTATTGAGCAAGAGCAGGACTACGGCTCGGCGCGGCGACGCGGGCGTGGCACGAAACCCGCGTATCTCCTGCTGCACTTTGGCTCCTCTTCTTGATTTGGTACGACGGGAAACACAATCTCCGCTTGGGGCGAGCGGCCTGTCTTTGTACAATGTTGTCCAGGGCATAGCTAGCGGGAAACACGGGACAACGACGGGAACGAACCGATGCAAAACTGCCACGACGCCAAGGCACGTTCGATCGTATGGCTGACGGTCGGGCTTCTGATGCTACGTTGTGCATCCGCGTATTGCGAGATCATCGCCGTCGAGGGCGTGGAGATGGTGGCCCGCCTCACGGGCCCCGGGGCTATCAACGATACCGGCGCCGTCGGCATCGGCGGGACCGACCTCGGGCACATGGTCAACCACGCCGGCAGAACTTACTTCCTCTTCGGCGATACTTTCTCGGGCGACACCCCGGGCGCGGGCGGGTGTTGGCGATGGAACACGATGGCCTACAGCACGGACACGGATCCCGCTGACGGGATTCACTTCGACGGATGGATCACCGGGGACCAGGTCTGCGGACACACGGGATGGGCTCGCCAGATGATTGATTCGGAGATGCCCGAGCCACCGAGAATCACTGAAATACCGACAGGCGCGGTGAGCCTCTCAGACCGGATCCACACTTGGTTCGTGTCGGTCAACTGGTGGGGGACGGCGCCTCAAGAATGGACGGCCAACTACGGCGGCCTCGCCCACTGGGGCGTCGGGGAACCCTCGTTCACGGTCGTGCATGACTTCCAGTTTCCGGGCAAAGGGAACTTCTGTGCGGTGGCCGCGAACTTTCGCACCGATTTGCCTCCGGGTCAGGACGATCACTTGTATATCTGGGGCACGCCCGCGGGGCGGCTTGGCGGCGTCAAGCTTGCGCGTGCGCACCCCGATACAGTGACAGATCTTGGCACGTACCGCTACTTTGGGGGGCTGGATGAGGACGGACTGCCAACGTGGATCGCGGACGAGTTCACCGCACCGCTAATCGTCGACCCCCCTGTGGGTGAAGTGTCGGTCATGTTCAATCCCGCCGCCGGCGCCTGGACGCTTCTCTACTTGAACCACGGCGACGAGCGCGTGATCGAGCTTCGCGAGGCGCCAGAACCTTGGGGCCCCTGGTCACCGCCAATCACAGTGACCACCGGCCTTGATTTCCCCGGCCGCCTCTATGGTTCGTTCATGAACCCATTGTATGTAGAGTCCGGTGGACGCACTTTTTACTTCACGATCACATTGGGGGAGCCCTACGATGTCTACCTGTTGAGAGCGAATCTCGAACTCACCACCCCCGTCGCCGTCCCCGCCGCATCCGTGTGGGGCACTGTCGCGATGGCACAGCTCCTGCTGGCAGCGGGTACCATCGGTCTTGCCCGGCAGCGCAGGGGGTACAGACAGCACGTCGGTCACCGTCGCACGTAGCGTCGTCGCCACCCGCACGATCGCTGTGGCCCCGACCGACCACTCGGAAGGTAGTGACTGTCGTGCGGCGGACGGTGCTCGCGCAGAAGCCCCCTTCCTTGCCACTCGTGCGGCGTTGACGCCCGGCAAGCGCCCTGTGAGGCAGCCAGCCCAGCCGTTGCGGCCCACGTGTCTCCCGCGAGGGCCGCTCAGTGGCATCCTGTGGACAGTTCGCAATCCCGTACGGGCTCTCCAGTCCGGTGATTCACGCGAACTCCTCACCAGGCTCCCCGCTGCTCGCGCGTGCGCGCAGCTCTGCCACCAAACACCCCGCGGGTGAACAGCAACAAGATACGAATCAAGACACCTCACGGGCTCCTCGACCGCCATTACGGCCTGAAGGCGGCAGCCGAGGCGTCGATCGCGTCAAATCGTAAGCGCTTTGTTGACAACGCGTACGGAATGAACAACAGGGACAATCGCCGCGTGTTCCGCTCACGCAGCAGTCCAGAAGGTACTCGAACGCTCCAATGTCCACGATGGGTGGAGTCCCGCTTCCCGCATCGGAATCCGCGGGGTCGTTGAGGAACCGGTCGGTGCCGATCAGGTCGACCGTAATCCCCACGCGAACGGCATTGACGCGGCGATTCTCCCGAGCCGGTTGTCTCCTCAACGCTGGTATCGAGTCGAAACGCGGCATTGCCTATGCGCAATCCGCGATCGGAACGAGAATCGGCCAGTTTGGGTACGGAGATTAACTTCATTTGGAGCCGATACTTACGGCTGTTGGTGTCGCGTCGACGCCCAAGAGCAGGAACCTACCGTCGCGTCATCCGTGCCAAGCGAGCATGAAACCTCACGACGGCCAACTCATGAGCCGAGCCAACAGCGGGAATCTGTGTGCGCACGTGAACATGCAATCGATATTCCTCCCTTGACACCATAGATTCAGCTAGTTAACCTGCCCCCACATCAGTTCAATCGATCAAATGGAGGACCAACCAATGGTGCGTAAGAGTGCGATGGAGCCGAGTCGCCAGGATCGGATGCGCCCCGGGTTGGTTCCGTGTGCTGCCGATAGTTGATCGCGCCTGAGCCGGATTCAAAGAGGCGAGTGACGGCGTGAGGGTGAGTCAGCCGGCCGGAACGCGGTTCTGCGGGGTCGTCAGCATGCCTGGGGTGTCGATAGCGCATTGGGCCTTGGCCAACAGGCCTCGGCGGCATCCGGGGAGAATAGCGATGCAACGCGGGCGTGGACGATGAGTGGTGGAAGAAGGCATTCCAATAGAACGGAGGCTGCCATGAGAAAACTGTCGACGCTGGCTATTGTGCTAGTCCTCGCGCCGGTGGCGAGCGCACTCACCAACCCAGGATTCGAAACCGGCGACACGTCTGGATGGACGATGATCGTTCCCCCTGGCGCGTGGGCCGGCGTCGTTACGCAGCATCAAGGCGACATGGGCACGACGTATACGCCTCCCTCAGGGAGCTTCTTCCTTCTAATGAAGACCGACGGATCGGGCAGTTACACGCGGGCCCAGCAAGCGGTGACGTTGGCAACCGGCGACACGTTGTCGGGTTCGGCCGCTTTCGATGCTCGAGACTACATGCCGTTCAACGACAACGCGAGCGTGCGGATTTATGATGCCACCGGAGCGCTGGTGGCCACGCCGTGGCATGAGGATGTCGCGGGGCTCGGTGACTACGGGGACGGGCCCTGGACCTTGTGGACCTGGACCGCTCCCATCGCCGGTACCTACGTCCTCAGCTACGAGGTCGCCAACATCGGTGATAATGTCGTCGACAGCTATGCGCTTTTCGACGGTGCTTCTGACTCCGATGAGGACGGAATCGATGACGACGCTGACAACTGCCCGACCACTCCCAATCCCGACCAGGGTGACGACGACGGCGATGGCCTTGGCGATATCTGCGACAACTGCCCGAACATAGCGAACGCCGGGCAAGAGGACAGCGATGGTGACGGGCTGGGCGACTGCTGCGACCCCGACGGATTGGACTGCAACAGCAACGGCATCCCTGACGGTTGCGACATCGCCGAAGGCACAAGTGGAGACTGCAACGGCAACCACGTGCCCGACGAGTGCGACATCAGTGGCGGTACAAGTAACGACTGCAACGGCAACAGCACCCCCGATGAGTGCGAGCTCACCGACTGCAACGGAAACGGATTTCTCGACGAATGCGACATCGCGAACGGGACGAGCCAGGATTGCAACGGGAACGACGTTCCGGACGAGTGCGATCTGGCTGCCGGGACGAGCGATGATTGCCAGCCCAACGGGCGGCTCGACAGTTGCGACATCGATCTGGGGCACAGCGAGGACTGCAACGCGAACGGGACACCCGATGACTGCGATATAGCCAGCGGTGCCAGCGATGACTGCCAATCCAACGGTATTCCGGACGATTGTGAGTGGGCGGCTTACGAGAATCGGGGAAGATGGGGCGGCACCGCAGGGCGTCAGAGCTCTTCGCTGTGTCAGTCGCCGGATCAGCAGATGCACGGCGGCGCCTTCGCGGCGCCCGTCGGCGGGGTACCTTCGGCGTTCGCCGCGGACGGTTTCACGTTCGCGG
Organism: Phycisphaerae bacterium; assembly: GCA_029260255.1. Classification (GTDB taxonomy): domain Bacteria; phylum Planctomycetota; class Phycisphaerae; order UBA1845; family UBA1845; genus OFTM285. The sequence continues at coordinate 7,137 of JAJDDR010000521.1, read as the reverse complement.
AGGGCACCACCTTAACCAGTCTGCAATGGTGGGGAGCATACAGGGATCATTGTGGCGATTTGTGCACGCCGGCTGACGATTTCACGCTGACCTTCTACGTCAACGAGAACGGCCCGGCGAGCGCCGCGGTCGCGACGTATGACCTCGGCGGCACGGTGCAACGCACCCTGACCGGGCTCATGATCCCGTTCGAAGCGGGTTTTCTCGAGTACCAATACTCGACGGCGCTCGTGCCGCCGCTGCGCGTGGAGCCGGGCAGGCGGTATTGGGTGGAGGTGCGCAACGCCGTGGATTCGCCATGCGTCTGGTGGTGGGAAACCGCGCCTGCGGGGATCAGCGGCAACGGCACGTCACTGTACGACGTGGGCGGGAACGGTTACGACGCGGGTGACTTGGTACCGTACGACTTGGCTTTCTGCGCCTTCGGGACGCCTGGGGCCGTGGATTGCAACGGCAACGGCATCGAGGACGCTCAAGACCTCTCGGGTGGCGCCAGCTTGGACTGCCAGCCGAATGGCATCCCGGACGAGTGTGAGCCCGACCGTGACTACAGCGGTGTTCCGGATGACTGTGAGATCGTCGTGGGATCGTGTAGGGACCTTAACTTCAATGGCGTCCCCGACCGGGCGGAGTGCATGACCAGGTACGGCGATTTGGACGGAGACTGCGAGGTGGGGCTTGGAGATTACTCTCTGTTCGCGGCCTGCCTGGGCACAAGCGGGGCGGATATTCTGGCTGGTTGTATGTGTGCGGACTTCGATGGCAACGGGGTCATCGACATGAATGACTACCTGGCGTTCTCGGTCAGCGCCGGAATGCCGGACGACTCCTGTCGGGTAACCCCGCCCGGCGCCTGCCCCGACTCCTGGACGACGGAGGGTCCCACCAGAAGCGAGACGTTCTACGACTTCGGGGTCCATGGCCCTATCCCCGCCGAGTTCTTCGGCGAACGGTCCGATCCCTTCGGCGACGTGGTGACGCTGATCGGCACGCCGGCCGATCCCAACGGTGTGCACGGCGAAATGGATACGCAGATTCAGCACGGTCCTGTCGTCTTCGACCCGCACACCGGGAGTGCCCAGGTTACCCTCGATATCATTACGCTAAACCTGACGTCCGCCGAGCCGATCATCGTAACGTACGACGGCGCAGATCCGGAAGAGTGGATCGTGGTAGCCGGCCTGTCGCGGCATAACCCGCCATCGGGCGCGCTGGAAGCACAGCTGGCGGTGCCCGGCGGCAATTCAGGTACATACGATGCGACGGTCTACGTGCAGCCGGCGTTCCTGTTCATCAAGCTCCAGGACCTGGTCGCCGGACTGCTGCCTGACTGCGTCACCGTGCGGACCTTGGACACCGGAGACTCCGATCCGGGGCGCGACGCCATGCCGCCGATCCAATTGAGCTTCATGGGTCAGCCCTTCGTTCGCCAAGCCGACCCTGAAATCGTCGGACAGATGAACGTCCCCCCCTGCGCACAGGGCAACTTCGTGCCGGGTGTGATCGAACTCACCGAAAGCGGTCGAACCGCCCAGCAGCTCACCTGCACCAGCCACATCACGGCCGGTGAATCACACTACTTCTGCCCACCCGAGTGCGACGGAGACGATGTTTGCCGGTACACGCGTGTCGGCCCCACGATACCGTTTGGGGTCTGTACCCCGTTGCCTAACTTCCCATCGGCCACTCTGGGCGGTGACTGCCCCGGTGGCGTGGGCCAGTGCTCCCTTGTCGTATTCAGGTACAGGCCTTGCTTGGTCGGCTTCGCCCTGCAGTTATATGGCAACCGTTCCTGCGTCCCGCGGGAGACCACCTGCGACGGCGCCTGCTGTGACGGCGGCAACTGCGTGCTGAGCACCGCCGCCCTCTGTGACGACTACCAGGGCGACAACGTCCTCTGCGATCCGGATCCCTGCCCTTGCGAGATTGACCTAACCGATACGCCCGCCGCTTGGCTTCCTCAGGGCCGTCAGTATGGAACCAACGCCGGCGACCCTGGCAACACGGTCACGTACACGGCAACCATCACAGCAGGAGCGCCGCGCAAGATCCGGTTCTTCCTTGAAGACGTGTCATCCGAGCCGGGCATTTGTATCAACTATGGGACCGAGAGCAACACTACGCCGGATCTCAAGTTCATTCAAGATGGGACCGCCAATCCATCGTCCGTCTTCGATGCGCCTAGTGCGAACGGGATGACGATCACCACGAACGATCCCGTTAGTTCGGCCACCGTCACCGTCACATGTTATGACTGGGGGGCTTGGAGCAAGATCAAGGCCTGTTGCCTCGACGCTGCGGGCAACGCTTGCCAGAGCGAGACTTCGCTCAAGAGTATCCCTGTGGACGAGCAACCGGCCGGAGGGAACCACATTGCCGACGCCTGGCAGGCGATCCATGCCAGTGAGGCGGCCACCTGGGACGATGATGACTACCCTGCGAACATGTCACGAAATGGCGATGGCTACTCCTTCTACGAGGAGTATCGCGGCACCATGCAGGGGTTCGTCGGCTCTCACCTGCGCCTTGATCCCGGGTGGAAGGAGCTCTTCATCTATGACGAAGATCTTCTGCACCTAAATGGCCATTCGGGCCACAAGTTCATCTTCCTGACCGGGCTGAAGATCGAGTATGTAAACGTGGATCCCGCCGTGCTCATGAACGGAGCCGGTCTGGCAGCCGGTGGTCATCGCTGGATCAACCACAAGTCCGTGTTTGGAAAGATCGCAAACCAGTACGCTCTGCACGTAAAGAAGTTCAATCTTGCTGGACGGGGCAACTGGGGTCTGGTGGACGGACCCTCTCTCGGACCACCGAGGACGGCAGACCCGCTTGTCAAGATCGACTCGGAACAGGTAGCCTCCGACCTGAGTGCGGCCGTGACCGATCAGGGCGGCAACCCCAACGGAGCGGAACAGGCGGCATTCCAAAACGTCCGTGATCGCGAGATCACTACCACCGCGACACACGAAATGGGGCACGGATGCGCCGTGTCACACCACGGTTGCGCCGACGGCGGACGACAGAGCCCCTATGGAGACGAACACTGTGGGGAAATCACGTGCGTCATGCGGTACGACTTTGATCTGGTCGACGTGCAGAACGTGGGGCACCCGAATATGTACGGGAGTAGGAGCGCGGCGGACTCGCCGCCCGGTACCCTACCGGCCCGGTTCGAGTTCTCCAACTACACCAACCGGGATCTTGGTGACTTGACGCCTGTCATGAACACGTTCTGCACTCAGGACAACGACTGTCGCGGGCAGTTGGATGTCAAGGACAACCCGTAGCAAGGTATGCCCGAGGTGAGCGGCTGTCGAATCTGGGGGCACTCGCAGGCTTAGGAGCGATTGAGATGATGTGTGCGAATGCAAGCTGTGCCAAATGGACTGTCGCGCTGGCCGTTGTTGGAGGTGTCGCCGAACTCGGGCGCGCCGGAGAGAAAGTTGTCTTGCCCGGGAATATTGAATTGCGCGTCAGTCTCGCGGACGGACTGGGGAACCCTGTTGCGAACCGGCGGTTCGTCCATAACGAACCGATCCAGGTTTCGGGTGTCCTCAGTGCGCTGAATGTGCTCGAGTCACATGCGGCCGTGGACAGAGCTCGGGCCCATGTGAAGCGTTTTGAAAACGCCCGCCCGGCGGAGCAGGCAAAACACTTCGAGGAAGAACTGGCCTCCGCCGAAGCAGCCCTCGCCAGAGCGAACCGCGAGATCTCCCGTGACCCCTTGAGAGAACTCGCGGAACAGCTTGTCCTGACAGGTGCGCGGGACGGTATGGGACAGGCCTCTCAGCCGATCGAAATCAACGCGGTGCGTCTTGAAGAAACCCAGGGCGTCGAACGGACTGGTTCGTTGTCGGGGGCGGTCGTGAAAGTTCAGTGGTCGATCAACACGGACGCCCTACCCGAGGGTTCATTGAGTTTGCAGATCTCACCGCGGGCGCCCCGTATTGACACCCTGAATGTCGAGATGGAAGTTGTTCTTGTTTCTCCCCTGGATGCGACGAACGCGGAACGATGCCGATCTCAATACGTCAAGGCGCAACTTGCATTGGATCGGGGGCAGTACCAAGAAGCTGTCGATCTGGCGGGCTCCGCGGCGGAACTAGGAGAGCCGCTTGAGTACTACCGGATGGCCGCGCTTCACGTGCTCGGAGATGCCCGCTCGGCGACTGGTGATGTGCGAAACGCGCTGGACGCTTACAGACGGGCGCTTGATATTGCGAGGGTTGCGTTCCCCAAGAGCGCACTTCCATCGATTCTCGGACGTCGTATTCGCGAACTGGAGGGCGAGTAAGTGACGCAGAGGGATCTGCGTCGGCATTACGTCGGCATTACGTCGGGCTTGTCGGGACGCGCGCGGTAGGCCCTCTGGCAGGTTTGAGGCAGAAACCATGATGAACCGGACAAAACGAATCGTCGCCTTATCGGCCATTGTGGCGCTGACTGAATCGACGGGCAGGGGTGTCGATCTCGATATCAGCGTCACTAGCGGGGGGAGCAACACGGTCACGGTGGTGCCGTGTGGGGGGACGGTGGACTACGCAGTTACTGGCGTGCTCGGCGACAGCAACAACCTGGGGCTGGGCGGGTTTCTGTTTGACCTGACCTTTGCAGGCGGGCCGCTTGAGCCAGCGCATGCGCCGGTTGCCGATCCGATGCTGAGCTTTGCCAGCCCGCTTGGGATGAACGCACCCGGTGGGTTTGGTGGCACGGTGGTGGACGGCCAACTCGTCTTGGTCGGTGGGGCGCAGAATACGTTGAACAACACGCCGGATCACGCGCCTGCGCCGATCGGGGCAGTCATCACCGGGGTGGGCCACACAGAAGAAGTGCTCGTTGCGGGTTCGCTTACGGCGCCAATCGAGGCGGGTACGTACGTGCTGACTGTGTCCAATCTCGCCGCGACCGTTATCGTTGGAGATGACCAGGCCACGGGCTACTGGGTGGTCGAACCGGCTGGTGTGGGCACCATCAGCCATCTTACCGTCGAGGTTCTGCCCGCCCAGCCTCCCGCCACGGCCTCAAACGATGGGCCGGCTTGCGCCGACGAGGAGCTGACTTTGCTCGGGGGGCCGGACGGCATGGCTGGCTACTCGTGGACAGGGCCGGGAGGGTTCGTGTCGGCGCAGCAGAGCCCGGTCCTCTCGCCCGCGGTCCCCGGGACCTACACCCTCACGGTCACGGACTCGAATAGCTGCATCGACACGGCCGGCACGACGGTATCCTCGACCCCCGACTTGTGCGAGCCGGTGGTGGACTGCAACGGCAACGCGGTCCACGACGAGTGTGACGTCGCGTATGGCTCGAGCGACGACTGCAACAGCAACGGCGTTCCCGATGAGTGCGACCTCGGCAACACGGATCCCAGCGCTACGGACGAGTGCGCGGCGGCCCACACGGCATGCCCGGGGACGATCTATACCGGTACCACCGTCGGGGCGACGAACGACGGCTCGGCGAACTGCGCGGCGTCAGGCACGAGTCCGGATGTCTGGTATCGGTACACGCCCTCTGAGGCCGGCACGCTCACGGTGTCACTATGTGGATCGTCGTACGATACGGCCATTTCCGTGCACACCGGGTGCCCGGGCAACACGAGCAACCAGATAGCCTGCAATGACGATTACTGCGGCCTGCAATCCCAGGACTCGGCGAGTGTCACCCCGGGAGCCTACTGGATCAGGGTTACTGGGTACTCGGGCGACGCGGGGTCCTTTACGATGGAGTTGACGGGTCCGGATTGCCAGCCCACGTCCGCGGACTGCAACAGCAACGACCTCCCAGACGAGTGCGAGTTGGCCGGCAACGATTGCAACGGCAACACCATTCCGGACGACTGTGACATCGCCGACGGAACTACCCCGGATGGTGACGGTGATGGGGTCATGGACGAGTGCGACAACTGCCCCGAAGATGCCAACCCCGATCAGACGGACGGTGACGGGAACGGCGTCGGTGACGCATGCGAAGCAGGCGCTCCCGGTGATCTTGATGGCGACGGCGACGTGGACCGGTGCGACTTGAACATCATTCTTGCCCATCGGGGCGAGCCGGCTTCAGGCCCCGATGACCCCATGGATTTGGACGGCGACGGCTGGATCACTATACTAGACGCCAGGATTCTTGTAACGCTATGCACGGTTCCGCGCTGCGGCACCTGTCCCTAGGGGAAACCGATATGAGGAAAGGAGCATGAGATGAAAAGAACCGTGTTTGGAGGTCTCGTTCCCGGGGTCGTGCTGTGCATGCTTGCCGGCCCGGCGATCGCGGACCTAACGCTCTCGATTGTGCCGGCCTCTCAGACGGTCAACGTCGGCGAGTTCGTAGACGTGGAAGTTTCCATCTCGGGGTTGAGCGATTTCGCCGCCGACTCCCTGGGCGGGTTTGATATTGACGTTCTGGTGGACGGTTCGATTGTGGCGTTCGATAGCGCCACCTTCGGCGACTCCGTGCTGGGGGATCAGCTCGATCTGTTCGGCTTTGGGTTTAACCCGCTGGGCGCCAGTGCGTTTGCCGGTGGTGTGAACATCTTCGAGCTGTCCCTGGACTCTCCCTTTGACCTGGAAGACTTCCAGGTGGGCGCCTTCACCCTTGCCACGCTATCCTTCGAGGCCGTCGATCTCGGAACGAGCGCGCTGACGTTTTCGCTTGCCCCGTCAACTGGACTGGGCGACGCGTGGGGGGGAGCACTGGCTCCGATCACCGTCGAAAGCGGGGAAATAACGGTAATCCCGGCCCCGGGCGCTGCGTTGCTGGGCCTGATCGGCCTCGGGATGATCCGACTGGTCCGAGCTCGATGAGGGGGCTCCCCGTCTGGCTCGGATGTGGGCGTCTCAGGGGTTCCCCTCAAGGCGCTTGCACCGCTCCGGAGCGCGGCGAACTCCCTGCCCGGAGCGTCTTGCCACTGTGATGGCTACGGCTCCGTTGTCCTTCAAGACGGTTGCGTCTACGTCACCTCCCGACCATTGGTGTCCTTCGCGTGAGCGGAAGATGCGTGTCCTTCCGGTAGGCGTGTATGACCCGATTTGACCGGGGCGGTATCGTCGGCCGTCGACCGATGGTGGTCTGGAGGACGGCTGATGAAATCCAGGAAGAGGCAGGTGATTCCTGCCCGGCTTGAAGCGGGGCGGCGAC
>JAJDDR010000053.1 GCA_029260255.1 Phycisphaerae bacterium | reverse complement strand
CATCGTTCCGGCCGGGTGGAACCCCGCGCGGTGAAGCGTCGGCCGAAAGAGCGCGCCCTGCTGACCAAACCGCGAGCCGAAGCCCGCGCCGGACTAACCGCCGGAAAATCGCCCTGAGTCCCTGAAAACACCGGCAGTGCCTTTCGGGCGGCGCGGAGGATTCCCCGGGGAGGGGTCGGGCGGGATGTTCTTCTCGGAACGGGCGGTCACCGATTCGGGCTGGAAGTCAGAACGTCGCTGCGAACCGGCGGCGTTGCGGCTGACCGCCACGCAAAGGTCGTGGCCGTCTTCTCCATGCGTTCGATTGGGTTCGCGTTGGTGCAATCGGTATCGGCAAGCACCTTGTCCGGCGTGCTGACGGAAGCAGGGACGGCATTCACTGAAGGCTCGAGTTCGTTGGCATCGCTCGCGCACGCGGTGGAGGGTGGGTGCGGCCAGGAGGTTTGGCATCGGATTGACAAGGGGGGCGTTTCGTGATTCCTTCGTGCGGCGGGGCGGGTGAAACCCTCCCGTAACGAGACCGCGCCAAAGAGAATAGCCACGCCCGTTGGCAGCGTCGGTCGCTGGGAGTTCGTGTTAGCGGAATGTGATTCTGTTTCCGCTTCGGAGGCCTCGATGAACCACGGAAGGTCAATCGGTAGATGTACAAGCTCTTTCTGACGTGTCGCTACCTTCGCAAAAAGCGGATCGCCATCTTTGCCGTCATCAGCGTCTGGCTTTGCGTGGCGATGGAGGTGATCGTCATCAGCGTGATGGGCGGGTTCCTGGACACGCTGAAGGAGCGGTCGCGAGGCCTCCTGAGTGACATCGTGGTCGACAATCAGACGCTGGTGGGGTTCCCGTACTACCAGGGCTTCTGCGATCACCTCAAGCGGGAGTTGCCGGACATCGTCGGCGAGGCCACGCCGGTCATCTACAACTACGGGATCATGCGCGTCGAGGGCGAGTCGTTCACCAAGCCGGTTCGCGTGGTCGGAATCCGGCTCGACGAATACATGGCGGTGAACGACTTTAAGAACAGCCTCTACTACGAGAAGTACTACCCGGGAACGACGTCGCTCAAGCCGCAATACCAGCCGCTGGCGGGCTATTCGGAACAAGACGTCGCCATTCTGCCACCCGATCACGAGGCCGCGTTCGCCAGATGGAAGACCGCCCACCCCGATGCGGAGGAGCTGCAAGAATGGGTGCGCCGGCCGGGCGTTCGCTATCCCGGACCGGGAAGCTTCAGGGTCAGGGAGCGCCCAGGCGATCCGCCGGGGTACGAGACGGGCGAAGGTGAAGAGGCTCCCGGCATCATCCCCGGCTGCAACCTCATCAATGTGCGCGGGCACGACGGCGGGTTTGTCCGGGAGTTTCACCGTGGCGCGAAGCTCGTTCTCACGGTGTTGCCGCTGACGCGCGGCGGGTCTCTCAGTGCCGAAGGCGCGACGACAGCCGTGCTTCGGTGTTCGGATGATTCGCGCACGCGCGTCTACGAGATCGACAGCATGTGCGTCTACGTGGATTTCGCCCTGCTGCAGGAGTGGCTTTCGATGTCTCCCATGGAACTCGAAGGCGGCGGGGTTACGCCGGCGCGGGCGTCTCAGGTTCTGGTCAGCCTCGCGGAGGGCGTCGACATCACGCAGGCACGATCGCGGGTCGAGATGGAGTGGGCGCGCTTTCTCGACGGGTTGGATGCGTTTCTGTCGCGGGAAGATGCGATGCTGCTCGACTACGTGACGATCGAGACGTGGGAGGAGCGCCAGGTCCAGTTCATCGCGGCCGTCGAGAAGGAGAAGATTCTCGTAACGCTCCTGTTCGGCGTCATCAGCCTCGTGGCGGTGGTGCTCATCGGGTGTATCTTCTGGATGATCGTGTACCAGAAGACGCGGGACATCGGGCTGATCAAGAGCATCGGCGCTTCGTCCGCGGGCGTCGCGACGATCTTCGTCGGGTTCGGTCTGGCGGTGGGCGTGCTGGGGGCGTTGATGGGTTCCGTCACGGGCGCGGCCTTCGTCTGGAACATCAATGACATTCAGTCGGCACTCGAGTATATCCACCCGCAGCTGCGCGTGTGGAGTCCCGACGTCTACACCTTTGATACGATTCCGAGCGCGGTCAAATGGGGCGAGATGATGTGGATTTGTGTCGTCGCGGTGGTCGCATCGGTGCTCGGCGCGCTGATTCCGGCGTTCATCGCCGGGCGCGTTTGGCCGGTGAAGGCACTGCGTTACGAGTGAGCCAATGCTGCAAGCAACGCGTATTCACAAATCGTACTACATGGGTGGCGTTCCGCTCCCGGTGCTGAACGGCGCGTCGCTGTCCGCGCGGAAGGGGGAGTTCGTCGCGATCATGGGGGCGAGCGGGTCGGGCAAGAGCACGTTGTTGCATATTCTGGGCGCGCTCGATTTGCCGGACGACGGATCGGTGACATACCACGGCGTCGATCTTTTTTCGCGGTCCACGGCGGCGCGGGAATTGCTGCGGTGCGAAACGGTCGGCTTCGTGTTTCAGTTCTACCACTTGCTTCCGGAATTGAGCGTTTTGGAGAACGTCCTCTTTCCGCGGATGATTCGAAGTTCGGTTTTCGGGTGGTTATCGGAATCACGCCGTGCCCGCCGGAGCGCTCATGAGGTGCTCGATCAAGTCGGGTTATCGCACCGCACGACCCACCGACCCAACGAATTATCGGGTGGTGAGCGCCAGCGCGCGGCCATCGCACGGGCGCTGATCAACAACCCCGAGGTGTTGCTCGCCGACGAGCCAACGGGTAACCTGGACGCGGACACGGGCAAAGGGATACTTGATCTCCTGAGCCGGTTGCATGATGACGGACAGACGATCGTCATGGTCACACACGACACGGCGACGGCTGCCCGCGCTGATCGATGCGTGCTGCTGGACGGCGGCGTCATCAGGAACCGCTGATCCGTCGGTGTCCGGCGGCGTTGATGTCTGGCGACACCATCCGCGAAAGAGAGGAGTCCATCATGATTGCAGCACCGGAATCAACAATGGCCTCGCGAGAGAACGCCTACGCTCCCGATCCCAACCTTCGAATCTGGATTGACGGCGAGATCGTGTCGCCGGCGGAGGCCAAGATAAGCGTGTTTGACCATGGACTCCTTTACGGTGACGGAGTGTTCGAGGGGATCCGCATCTACAACGGCAGGATCTTCAAGGACCGCGAGCACATCGATCGCCTGTACGAGTCCGCAAAGTGCCTGCTGCTCGATGTTCCCATGAGCAAGGAGGAGATGAGTGGCGCCATGAACGCCGCGATGGAGGCGAACAACATCATTGACGGCTACCTCCGTGTGATCGTCACGCGGGGCGTCGGGCTGCTGGGCATTGCCATCGGGCACACGGCGTGCCCTTCGGTGATCATCATCGCCGCGAGCATCCAGCTATACCCGCCGGAGGTTTACCAGCGCGGCCTGCGTTGCATCACGGCCGGCACTCTGCGGAATCACCCCTCCTCGACTTCGCCACGGGTGAAGTCCTTAAACTACCTGAATAACATCATGGCCAAGGCGGAGGCGAAGAACGCCGGCTCGGATGAAGCCATCATGCTCAATTCGGAAGGTCATGTCACCGAGGGTACGGGCGATAATCTGTTCGTTGTTCGACGTGGCGAACTTCACACGCCACCGCCGAGCGAGGGCATCCTCGAAGGCATCACGCGACGCCTCGTCATGGAGTTGGCCCGCAAACGGGGGTACACCGTGGCGGAATCCGCGTTGATTCGGCACGACATCTATGTAGCCCAGGAGTGCTTCCTGACCGGAACGGCCGCCGAGATCGTGCCGGTGGTCTCGCTGGACGGCCGGGCGATCGGCGACGGAAAGCCGGGCCCGATTACCAAGGACCTGATGCAGGACTTCATCGCGTACCGGAACCGCGTGTAGTTGCTTTGCCGAATGTGCCCGTGCCGAATCCGGGCGAGGCGATCCGGCGCCGACAATAAGCCGATAGCTCCAACATCGCCGGGACGGTCGCAGGGGGCTATGGACGGTTGGTGGTTGTTGGCGTACGTGGGTGTCGCCGCGGCGGGTGCGCTTGTTTTCCTGAGCATGGTGGGCGACGCACTGATGGTCGTCCGAGCCGATATCGATGCGCGCGGAATCCAATGGCGACGCGCTCGCGAGGAAGAGGCTCGCGACGCGGAAGAGCGAGCCGCCAGACGGGTTGCCGCGGAGCGGCGGGAAGACCGGCGAGAGAAGACCTGACTCTCAGCGAGGGGGGCTTTGATCGAGCGCCCGAGGCGGGCAACCCCCCAACCCACTTCGAATTCCCAGCCGGCTGTTCAACGAACTCTCGCCGGGTCCCGACCGGGTTCGCCACGAGCAATTCGGTTGACCTGCGCGGTATTCTCACCTAGATTCATGATGTCTGGCGGCGAGGCTGGTCGTACGACGCGGATTGATAAACATGATTTCGTCCCCGGCACGATTCTCACGGATGCGGCACGTAGGAACGGCAGTCACCCTGATCGGTGTTGCGGGTGGGGTCGTCTTGATCGTGCTGGGCGTGTTTCGTTTTGGGGATCACACGGGCCTGTGGCTGATCGTCGCGGGTGGGTCGCTCGCGTGTGCCAGCGCGGTCGCTCAAGTGCTGATGCGGTTGGCGCTCAAAGTCGAATCGAACACGTCGCGTCTTTATACGCAAGCGCGCGAGTTGCAGGATGCGATTGGGCGATTCGGACGCGCACTGGACAAGATCACCGAGAACACATCGATTTCAGAGGCGGCCAAGTCGATCGCCCACCGGGACCAGGAGCGCGACGCGCTGCGCGGGGCGATCTACGAGGAGGTTCGGCGCGAGGACTTCGACGCTGCTTTTCACCTCATCGACGATCTGGAGAGTCGGCTGGGTCTGCGCGAGGAGGCGGAACGCCTCAAGCTCGAGATCCGCGATGAGTGCACGGAGGCGTTCCGCGCCAGATTGAAGCAGGCGATCGGGCACATTAAGGGACTGTTCGAGAAACGCCAATGGGTCCGAGCGCGGTCTGAGATCGAACGCATCGAGAAAGTGATGCCGAACGAACGCCACATCGCCGATTTGTGGCGCGAACTGGACCAAAAGCGGGCGGGCTACAAGATCTCGCTCATCTCCAGATGGAAGGAAGCATCGAGCCGAAACGACATCGAGGGTAGCCTGAGTCTGCTCAAGGAACTGGACCCGTATCTCACGCGGGAAGAGGCGCTCACGCTGGAGTCGTCCGCGCGCGAGGTGTTCAAGGAGCGCCTTGTTCAACTCGGCGTGCAGTTTCAGTTCGCGGTCAAGGAAAAGCGGTGGCAGGATGCGCTGGCCACCGGTCTGCAAATCCAGGAGGAGTTTCCCAACTCGCGCATGGCGAAGGAGGTGCAAGAGAACCTCGCGCCGTTGCGTGCACGTGCCGGGATTCCGACCGATTACGAAGTAACGGCGCGCAGCGAAGGCATCGCACATCCCGCGGACTCGGCGTCGGAGGGTTGACGCTCGAGTAGTCCCATAATCCGCGTGCTGCACTCACCACCCCTCAACCTCGGGGAATGCGCTCCGGTGTTTCCATCTCTGCGGTCGAGTCTGATAGTCCCCGTGCCGATGATTCAAGCGATTGCGAACGTAGATACCGGACGGTCGCGATGGATCCGAGTGCGCCCGACGCTGGGCGGAACGGTTCCCGCGCTGTTCGGCCGTTCAGACGCGACGCACCCATGCAAGCCAACGCCTCAGACACTGATGCCCCCTTGGCCCACATGGACGTGCCGGGATGGGTTCGGGGCTTCGGGCGTTTTTTCTTCGGATTGCAGAGCAAGGCCACGATACTGGTCGTTGCCTTGATGCTCATCGTGGCAGCGCCGCTTTGCGGTTTGGCGGTGCGTCAAGCATGGAACCTCGCCAGCCGCCTGGACCGCGAACGGGCGGTACAGCAGGCGCGCACCATCGCAACATTGTCCGCCGAGCTGATGGCCCGTCGGCGAACCGATGAACTCCGGCGATTGGCGCGCAGCGTCGTGACCGGAGATCCACTGTGTTTCGTCCGCATCACCGACGTCTCCGGCGCTGTCGTCGCGTCAGCGGACACCTCCGTGGGCATGCCGGAGAAGCACGGACGCAGCCCATACGACGCCACGACCCTGATGGGTGTACCGGCGTCGCGTACCGACCCGAAGACGGGCACGCGGTTCTGGGAAGTCGTCTATCCAATCAACAGTCAGACCGGCGGCGCGGAAGGACAAGACGGCGGGTCGATGGAACTCCTCGGTCACGTGCGGCTGGGGCTGGTCCGTGAAGCGGCAATCTCGGAGTACGAAGCCGCGTCCGATCTGCTCGTCGGCATCGCGATCGCCGTGGTTCTCGCGACGATTCCACTGGCGTTCTTTGTAGTGCGCCGAATCGTGGTTCCGCTGGAGGAGATGTCGAGCGTCGCGCGGAGGTTTTCGGCGGGGGATATCAACGCCCGTTGCTCGGTCAAGCGAACGGACGAAATCGGTGAGTTGGGTGCCACGCTCAACACCATGGCCGAGCAGGTCGCGCGCAAGCATACCGAGATTGTGAACCTCAACGCGGAACTCGAGCACCGCGTGCTGGAACGCACCAGCCAACTGCGCGAACTTGCGTCGCGCGAACCGCTCACCGGTCTCTACAACCGGAGGCACATGAGCGAGGTGCTCGCCCGCAGATTCTCCGAGGCCCGTCGTTACGGCGGTGAGTTGTCGCTCATGATGATCGACATGGACAACTTCAAGGCGGTAAACGACGAGTTCGGGCATCAGGCCGGCGACGAGTTGCTGATCCAGACGGCTCTGACCATTTCGCGCCAACTTCGCTCCGCGGACGTGGCCGCGCGCTTCGGTGGGGATGAGTTCATCGTCCTGCTGCCGCACTCCGGCAGCGGTGAGGCTCAGGTCCTCGGCGATCGCCTGGCCCAGCGCTTCCGGAGTGACATGCGGCGTAAGCTGCCGCATATCGGTGTGAGTCTGTCCATCGGCGTTGCCGGTCTGACGGAATCGGGCGCCGAGACGGTCGACGAGTTCATCCGGGCGGCGGATCGGGCGCTTTACGAAGCGAAGGCCCTGGGAAAAGACCGCGTGGTTCTCGCCGGCGCCGCGGAACAATAAAGGTTCATCCGACTAAAGCGTACTTCGTCTCGTGGAGGGCGAGGATTCTGAGTTTGAAGAACTCCTGGTCCCGGAACCCGTAGGCTTGTCGCTTCATGGTCTTGATCTTGTTGTTGGTGCCTTCGAGCGGTCCAGTCGAGAT
>JAJDDR010000520.1 GCA_029260255.1 Phycisphaerae bacterium | reverse complement strand
CAACCCCCACATCCGCGCCGTTGCACGCAACTACTTCCGCGTTGAACCGAATGAACGCCTCCCGCAGACCGAGGTCGACGTTCCCACCGTCGGTGCTCTCTGCGCGAGGATCGATGTAGCCGCTGTGGGGGCGCGTCTGATCCGGCAGTCCCGCTTCGTGTACGATCTCCGGAATGAGGCAATCAAACGTCGCACAATTGGTCCCCGCGACCTGGGCCTCACCACCCACGGCCGTGCAGCACGTCGCGATCAACTCCGCGCACGTGTCGTCCGGCAGGCAACACGCAACGGCGGCCTGGCACACGTCGGGCGTCTGATCGCCGTCGCAGTCCGCGGCAGGTATCGCGAACAGCACCATTGCCATGTTGATACCTTCGTCGGGCGTCCAGATCTCACCGGGCGTCACGACGTCCCACGCGCTACCCGCGATGCCGTGGTCCGTGTCCAGATCGCCCAACTCCCAGAAGAAACTGTCCGTCGTGCCGATGGTGTTGTTGTAGACCTCGACGAAGTAGGCGCCCGGGGCGAGCCACAGGGGCTCGTTCAGCGTGAGCGTCACGTACCACTCGTCCACGAGGAACAACTGCACGCCGGTCAGAGCGCGCACCGAGGCGACACCGAGTTGAGTCGATAGGGCGATGCCGGGAAGCCCGGCTTTGTCGGTGTGAATAATCACGGTGAAGTCGTCGGACGCCGGCGGCAAGTCATCGGGGAAGTACCCGCCCCACAGGCCAATCGCCTCGATGCGCTTCCACGCAGAGATCTGAAACCGCTCGGCGCGTGTCTGCGCCCCATTGGGACACAGTGCCACGGCACAGTCGGCATCGGCAAACAGGCCTTGCGCCTGGTTCGGAATCTGGTGGGCCAACACCTCGTGGTCGGCGATCTCGCAAACGTCGGGGTACTGATTCCCGTTGCAGTCCTCGCTGTCGTTGGTCAGGATTTCACAGCCATCGAGGACGCCGTTCGCGTCGCAGTCCAGATGGTTGTGCGCGCTACCACCGTCGATTTCCAACGTTCCTTCACCTTCGCCGCCACCGACACGAATGAGATAGCTCGTCCCACCGACCGCCGCAAAGGTGATCTCGGGACGCTGTGCCACGATGCACGACTCCGAGTCGTCGTTGCAGTCTTCGAGACGATCGTTGGTCACCGGGCACGCGCACCCACGGTAGATCGCCATCCGGGAATCGAAGTTGCTCTCTCCGCAGAGGCTGATGGCAACATCGTTGCTGCAATCGGGCGTGTAGCAGAACCAGATGTCAAAATCGATGTCGAGACCGTTGCCGTTCATCTCGTCGCATTCAATGGGCAGCGGCGGACCGTCGAGCGTCGCGGCGTTGTTCCGAAACAGATACGTGCCGTCGGCTACGACGGACAGCGCGGCGGCGCAGTCGTCGTTTAGGGGAACGTCGCTCACGCATCCGAAGGCGAACACTTCGTTGACGCAGGTTTGATCCCACTCGAAGTCGCAGCAGAACGGGTCCTGCGAACAGACGCAGTTTTCGATGAACGGGTCATCGCAGCCGGGCGTAGGGTGTGGTTCGAGGCAGGGGCCACCGCCGGCTTCGGGGGTGTTGGCTCCACCCGCAACAGCCGCTCTGAGACCTCGTGCGGCCGGCTGGGCACCCACGGCGGTCGCGCACAGGTTGATCGCCAGCACCACCATCCCGAGTATCGAAACCAGTTGCGTCATTGCTGTTTCCTCCTCCGCGCGTTTTCCGTTGCGTTTGGATGGGTGATACACAACCTGCGTGATACGCTCTCTTCCGATAAGCCGCTTCGCGGGCATCGCGCAGGGAACCCCTCCCCTATTCATTGTTGCCGCATTTCACCAGAAGTCACCTCGCGATTCAAGAGAAGGGCGATGTTCTGATAAACCGCGCGGTGGCGCACCGCCGCGGCGTGCCTCTACTTGATCATGAAGGTCTCGACGGGTCCGCCGCAGCCGTCGTCAAAGCGGGTGGCCGCTTCGACCGAACGCACGGCGATTTCCTTGGCGCTGCCGAGTTGTTCATACAGGACGTGGGCCGCTCCATAGGCGTACGGCGCGCCGCTGCCGATGGCGCAGAAATCCTTGTGCTTCCACACCGTGAGGTTGCCGTGTACGTCGAACACACCGTGACGGTTGGCGATGAGGAAACTCGAATCCAGATCGGAGAACGGAGAATCCGCGCCTTCGCGCTGCTCTTTGATAAACGGGTAGCGGTCCCGAAGCGATTTCAAAAACTGCAGAAAGAACTCGAAGATGCTCGCCTCGTCTTTCAGGGTCGGAACGCGCCGCAGGCGACTGAAGTAGTGGTCGAATATGTTCTGGTAGAGAGACCACCCGGTCATTCCGATCAAGGACGACCCGATGCGCGACACCTTCGCCCGACCCACGAGGTCCGATGCGTAGTCCTTGTGGGACCCGGTCAGGTAGAGCGTGTCGGCCGCGACGACGGTTCGGCCTCGCTTGGTGACGGCGACGATGATCGACATGGAATACTCCTCGCGCGACGGCGACCAACGCACGTCGGATGGTCATCTTCATATCCGTGGAACACACGGCCCGTCAAGTGACGAACGACCTTCGGGCTGCTCTCGATTGCACATCGCTGTGCTTGTTGCTACCGTTTCGGAGCGTCGTGGTCGGGCATGGCGCAACGAGGTAAGGCCACGCGATACGCAAGACCCATCCGCAGGATTCTTCCGCAAACGGAACGACGCGTCGCGTGGCTCCTGGCTGCCATCGTGGCGACGTTTTCGGGGCGATCGGCAGCCCAGACCGATTCCGTGACGCTGACGGTATCGGCCGCATCGAGCCTGACCGATGCGTTTGAATCGCTGTCCGCGCGATTCACGGACGAGTATCCACAGATCATCATTCGGCTGAACTTCGGCGGGTCCAATCACCTCCAACGCCAGATCGAAGCGAGCGCGGGACGTGGGATCGATCTGTTCGCGTCCGCCGGCGCCGAACCAATGGATGCCCTGGAAGAGGCGGGGCTGATTGACTCGGATAGCCGCGTCGACTTCGCCGGAAACAGCATCGTTCTTATTTCGGCGCCCGGCAATCCCATTGGGATCACGTCGTTCAACGACCTCGGCGAGGACCGCGTTCGTCAGATCGCCGTCGGCGCAGCGAACGTCCCCATCGGCCGGTACGGACGGCAGGTCCTGCGGCACCTGGGATTACTGGAGCGATTGCGGGACAAGTTCGTTGAGGGAATCCACGTGCGACAGGTGGCCGACTACGTCGCACGGGGGGAAGTATCCGCCGCACTGGTGTACGCGACCGATGCGACCGAGCTGGCGCAGCGCGTCGATGTCGTCGCCCGCGCCGCGCCGGAGTGGCACGAGCCGATTCGCTATCCGGTGGCGATTCTGACGGACACACCGCACGCGCGCGAGGCCGGTATGTTCATCGCGTTCGTCGCATCGCCGGCCGGCGCTCAGATCCTCGCAGAGTTCGGCTTTCTACCGCCGCCGATCGGTCGCGGCGTGCGGTGCTCGAAAGCCGATGCAACGTTGTCGTACGCGCAGGCCTGGACGGCCATGAAGCTCTCGCTCATTGCGGCGACGGGCGCGCTGATCTTTGTTTTTCCGGTCGGAACGGCGCTGGGCGCGCTCTTGGCGAAGAGGAGCTTTCCGGGGCGGGAGTTGCTGGACGCCTTCTTTACTCTGCCGATGGTCCTGCCGCCGACCGTTGTGGGTTACTATCTGATTCTCGCTCTGGGCGCCCGTTCACCCGCGGGGCATGCGTTGGACTCCTGGTTCGGCGTGCGTGTATCGTTGACGCTGCTCGGCGCGACGGTCGCATCGGCCGTCATCGCACTGCCTCTGATGGTCAAATCGGCGCGGGCGGCGTTCGAGTCCGTCGATCGCGAATATGAATACGCGTCCTACACGTTGGGCAAGGGCAAGATCGAGACCCTGTTCCGCGTCACGCTTCCGCTTGCACGGAGCGGACTGATGGCCGGGGCGATTCTGAGTTTCGCGCGCGCGATCGGCGAGTTCGGGGCGACGTTCATGCTGGCGGGGATCATACCGGGACAGACCATGACCATGCCGGTGGCGATCTTCCACGCGTTCACGAATCACGAAGATCGCACGGTCCAGATACTGGTGTTGATCCTGACGGTGTTTTCCGTTCTCGTCATCTACGCGACGAACCGGTTGAACGCACGGCAGTTGGCCCGGATGAGGAATCGAGGCGCGTGATGCTGGCGGTCGACGTCCGAAAGACAATCGGCCGGTTCACGCTCGATCTTCGCTTCGAGCACGCCGAGGGCATCCTGATCCTCTTCGGGCGAAGCGGCGCGGGAAAGACGACCACTCTGCGAATGATCGCGGGAATCGACAGGCCGACCGAGGGCGAGATTCGATTCGGCGATCGCGTCATGTACTCCAGGAAGAACCGCGTGAACGTCGCCATTCGCGACCGGGCGATCGGCTTCATCTTTCAGCATCACAATCTGTTTCCCCACATGACGGCGTATGAGAACGTCGCCTACGCCGCCGTGGACCGAAGCGAGATAGGGGACCGGCTCGAGCGGTTTCACGTCGGCCAGGTCGCCGATCGGTATCCCGGTCAGTTGTCGGGCGGCGAGCAGCAGCGCGTCGCTATTGTCCGCGCGCTGGTGACACGCCCGCGGATGCTCCTGATGGACGAACCGCTCTCGGCGGTGGACGTCGCGACACGCAACGTATTGCTGCGAGAGCTTCGCGAACTGCAACGATCCAGCGGGATACCGATCATCCACGTCACCCACAACGTGAGCGAGGCCTTTCGCCTGGGCGACCGCGTGCTCGTGCTGGAACATGGCAGGATCATCCACGACGGCGTGCCGATCGAGGTCTTTCACACTCCGACGAGCATCCCGCTGGCGAGTCTCTCCGGCACGGAGAACATCCTCGACGGCGTGGTCGCGGCCCATCACGCCGACGACAACACGACCGACCTTCGCGTGGGAGGCGTATCGTTGCACGTGCCGATGTGCCGTGAGGACGTCGGCGAGCGCGCGGCCATCGCAATCCGCCCGGAAGACGTGCTCATCGCGCTGCGTGAGACACACGACACCAGCGCCCGGAATCAGCTCCGCGGGCGGATCACCGAAATCGTTCTCGACGTGCTGCCTTCGATCATCGTCCAGATCCCCGATGGTCCGCGGCTGCGCGCTCACGTGACGCGGCGCTCGCTCGAGTCGCTCTCGCTCGCCGAGGGGCGAGACGTCTTTCTGCTCATCAAGGCGTGGGCGTGTCATCCGATCGAGGCGGACACGACCTCATGAGTGTCAAATGATGGCACGATTGACGGTGCTCTATCTGCTGGCCGTTTCCATGGCGATCTTCCTCGTGCGTGATCCGATCTTCATCGCCGCTGTTCTGCTCGTGCATCTGCCGATCGCGCCCGTCGCCGGAGTCAGGATGCGCCAACTGGGACGGGCGCTGTGGCGGATGCGCTATCTGCTCATCTTCCTGGTGGTGGTTCAGGGTTTGTTTCCGCCCAAATCGCACTTTCTGGCCGACTGGCTGCAAGTACACCGGCCCGCGGTCGCCGCCGGCTGGATGACAGACGCGCCCGGTCGGCCGCGCTGGCAGGTCGGGGTGGCGGTTGGTGTCTGCCAGATCATCCAGATCTTCAGCATGGTGTTGGTCTCCATGATCGTGCGCAGCGCGGGCAACGGGCGGAGGTTCCTCGAGGGACTGCGCGGGCTGTTCGTGCCGCGGTCGGCCGTCGAGGTGATCGATGCCTGTTTCGCGCAGTTGGAATCGGATCGACCGCACCGCGGCAACCGAACACAGGCCAAGGACACGCCCGCCGCCCGGCCCTTGCGGTCGCTCTTGCGTGGTGACGTCGGTTGGATCGTCGATCGGCTGGAGGGCGAACTCGGCGCCGACGCCGTTGGTGATCATCGAGATGCGGCCGCGCACGACGCGCGGTTGATGACGCGCATCACGACGGTGCTGATGTCCTTGCGCATGCTCCGCGTCGCGGCGGGTACCGGGTTGACGCCGGGCTACCAGAACATGGTGGTCGTGCCGCTGCTGTGCCTCGCGGCCGACCGCACGCAGCGACGGTGGGGGGCGACGGTGGTCGGCACCGCTACGGGAGTGCTGTCCGTCATGCTGGGGCTGGGTCGGAACGGTGTGTTCGTCTTGCCCGCGCACGTCGTTCCGGGCGCGCTGGTGGACGTTGGCTGGCGGGTCGTCGGCCGGCACACGCCGGGGCTGCTGGGTTGTTCGATTCTGGGAATCGTAGCTGGCTTCGGGCGATTCGCGGGGATGCTTCTTGTGCTACTCCTGTTGGACAACCCGGAGTTGCTGGCGGCCGTGCCGTTCTTCAGCCTGGGGCACGTCGCGTTTGGAGCTTTGAGTGGTTTCGTTACGGTCGCTCTGGTGAAGGAGTCACGCAGGCGCGCGATGGGTACCCCATGAACCGCGATTCCAACCTCGGAACACGGGTCCGTCGCCCCCGACGTTCGATTGGGTCTGCAGTGACGGGCGGGTTTGCGAACAGCCGACGGTGGGATTCGAACCCACAACCTCAGCTTTACGAAAGCTGTGCTCTACCGTTGAGCTACGTCGGCGGGACGAATCGGGGATAATGCCCTCATGTCGGTCGAAAATCAATGACCTGCCACCGATTTCCCGGCCATTCTCGCCGAATTACCACCCGGGACATGCCAACCGCGCTCGTTGCACGCCGGGGCGTGCTCCGCTAACGTCCGCGGGAGACCCCATGGCCGCCTCGCGAACCGAACAACCGCTGCTCTTCGACCACCCCGTCATGCCGCAGACCCGGTTTCAGGGCAGCAAGCGAAAGCTCGCCGACTGGATCCTCCAAAACCTGAGCGGGCTGGAGTTCGACACCGTTCTCGACGCGTTCGGCGGGACCGGCTCGATCAGCCACGCCTTCAAACGCGCCGGAAAGTCCGTCACCTACAACGATCGTCTGCGGTTCAACCACCTGATCGGCCTCGCCCTCATCGAGAACGCCGGCCGAACGCTTTCGCCCGACGAGGTCGAACGCGTCGTCGCCCGCGACGACGGGCGGACCTACGACGATTTCATCGAACGCACGTTCCACGACATCTACTTTACAGACGACGAGAACCGGTGGCTCGACGCCGCCGTCGCCAACATCGACCGCCTCGAAGACCCCTACGCCCGCGCCATCGCGTTCTTCGCCCTGTTCCAGGCCGCCCTCGCCAAGCGCCCCTACAACCTTTTCCACCGCCGCAATCTCTACATGCGCAACGCCGACGTCAAGCGGTCCTTCGGCAACAAGAAGACGTGGGACACGCCTTTCGAGGACCACTTCCGCAAATTCGTCGCCGAAGCCAATCAGGCCGTCTTCGACAACGGAAAGCCGTGCCGGTCGACCGCGGCCGACTGCCAGGCGATCGAGGGCGCGTTCGATCTGGTCTACATCGACACACCGTACATGAACGCCCGCGGTGTCGGTGTGAGCTACCGCGACTTCTATCATTTCCTCGAGGGGCTAACGGACTGCGCACACTGGAGCGAGCGCATCGATTGGTCCTCGAAGCACCTTCGCCTCACCCCGGAGCCGGACGTGTGGTCGTCGCCCGATCAGGTGGAGGCCGCCTTCGACGCGCTTTTCGAGCGATTCGCCGGCAGCATCCTCGCAGTGTCCTATCGCAGCGACGGCATCCCATCGATCGCGACCCTCAAGCGGTCGCTCGCCAGACACAAGGGCCGCGTCGACGTGCAGTTCCACGATCGTTATCAGTACGCCCTGTCCACCAACAGGAAGTCGCGGGAAGTGCTGCTGATCGGAAGGTGACCCGAGTCTACCCCGCGCTTCGTCCGTTCAGAAGCGTCTGAACCAGGTTTACCAACGCCTTACGATCGATCGGCTTGCTGAGATAGTCGTCGGCCCCGCATTCGGTGGCCCGCTCGATGTCGCCGGTCTCGTTCAGCGCGGTCACCATCACGATCAGGATCTCGCGCGTCTTGGGGCTGCTCTTGAGTTGCTTGCAGACCTCGAAGCCGCTCATGCGCGGCATCATGATGTCCAGCAGAACGAGGTCCGGTGCGTCCTCGGCGATCTTGGCCATCGCCTCGATCCCGTCGGGCGCGGTCGTGATCGCCACGCCTTCCAGATCCTCGAGATAGACCTCCAGGAGTTCGACGTTCTGGCGGTTGTCGTCGACAATCAGTATCTTCGCCCCGCCGCCCTTGCGCCCTGCGTTCGCCGCCATCGATCGACTCCCCAATAGAGACACTCACCATCCAACGTCCCGCAGGATATGCCCCACGAACGCCGAACGCAACGAACGCCCGGAACACACCACGCGGAGTGCCACATCCCATTGCGGCTCACGGCCCCATGCGCGCCGTGCCGAGGGCGGGTTTCACCCACTGATCACGACCCCTCATGCCGAGCTTATACCCCTTGTCATTCGGAGCGGAGCGAGGAATCTAGTGCTCCGACACCCGTCATTCGACGCGACGGGATGAACCGAGCCGCGACCGTCAGGGAGCGGAAGTGTGCAAGACACGGATATCGCAGTCAACCGCTTCCTCACGGGCGCGGCTCGGATCACACATTATTCAGGCGTGTCGCAACACAAATCTTGCCGCGTTCCTTCGGCCATTGGCGCGGGCTCGGCCGTGGCATCGGGAGCTGCGGATCACGCGCGGACGAGTGGGGGGCTAATCGGGCTGCTTTGGTGCAACCTCATGAGTACCAGACCGGCGGCGTCCGAGGATATGCTCGACGGCGAGCGCGATGACGAACGGCACGTACACGGGGTAGGGCACCCAGGTGGGCATGGACCAGGTTCCGGTGACCGCGCCCACATGGGTCGATTCAAAGTAGAACACCATGCTGGCGCACAGCACCAGCCACGCCACGCGCGGCACGAACGGCAGCGCGATCACGACCCAGACGACGTACCAGAAATGCACGACCGGTAGGCATATGATCAGCGTCCCGAACACGGGCAGGAGGACGCGCGACAGCGGCATCGGTTTCCTTGCGTGCCACAGGGCGACACTCATAACGACGAGGGCGCACGCCACCCGTGACGCATGCCCGTCCAGTATCTTCATCGCCGCTCCGTGGCCGAGGCTGAGCATCTCCGTGTCGCGCGGGAACTTGACCAGGCTGTGGAACAGGTCCGCACCCTGACCGGCGTACGGCAGATAGCCCAGCACCACCAGCACGACGAGAAGACCGGCGGCACGGATGTTCTTCCGCGCCAACCAGGGGACGAGTACGACGGGCACGATCTTGGTGAGGACCGCCGCCGCCAGAAACGTCGCGCAGGCGTACGGTTTTCGATAGGCGTCGGCGATGCCCGCGGCCGCTAGTGCCACAATCATGGCACTATCCAAGTGCCCCTGGACGGCCGACGCGGTCAGGACGAGGGGGCAGAGCCCGTAGAGGATCGCCCGGTGCGGCGGTCGGCCCTCCCGCCTCAGCCAGACGGCCAGCAGCACGACCGCCAGGCCATCAAGCGCCACATAGAGCGTTTTGATGCCCAGGAGCGAAGGCCATACCAGCGCGACGCAGTAGAACTGCAACTGTGCGAGCGGGGGATAGATGGCAGGATACTCGCGGTGGTTGATGTGCGCCCAGTTGTCGTCACGCAGTTCGGAAAGCGACGGATGATCGGGCGCTACGGCGAATGGATTATGGCCTTCGACCTGAATGCGACCTTCCCAGAGGTAGCGGTACAGATCGTCGCTGGGGGCGGTGTTCAGCACGGCGATCCTCAGCACCAAGCAGCCCGCGAGCCACACGCCCCAGTGCCCCGGAGGTCTGCGGCGGCAAACCGAGTGGGCGAGCAGTGCAAACCCGACGAACCCGACGAGGTAGCCGGCCTGAAAAACACGGACATTCCCGGAGATGTCGCCGAGGCAGGCGCAGAGTGCAACGAATGCGATGACCAGAAGCCAGCCGGTCGCGACGGCAAGCGGGTTGGCGTCGGCGGTGGTCGGGTTGGCTTCGCCGCTGGTCATGGACCGGGTGTCGCGGGTGAGTGATTCAGGTCTGGACCGTCTCGGCGAGCGCCGCGGACGCCGCGGGGATGGCTACCGACTGTTCCTCGGCATCGATCAGATCGCGGTTTCCGGAGCGGCGCGGTGCGGACAGGAATCCGACGGTGAGGAACCCGATGCCGTACAACAGAAGAAAGACACTGACCGGCCAAAGCGCACCGGACATGTAATAGACGTAGGTGATCAGTGAGTACACTCCGAGCGCGATTTCGAGAATCCACATGTTGGATTGGACCGGCGCGTAGCTGCCGGCGCGTTTGCGGGTTTCGTCGTTGCCGGACTTGGGCGTTCGTACGAACTCCCCGCCGCTGAGGTGCAGCCCGCGAACGACGGCGAGCGCGTTGTTGATGCACATGCCGCAGCCGAGAGAGATCATCTGCGGTATCAGGCGAATGGCGGATAGGCCGCCGCCGAGACTCCAACGTGCGTAGCTGTAGGTGATCGCCGGCGCCACCGCGGAGGCGAAGATCACGATCCACAACGCCCAGATCCAGCGGGACAACTCGATACCGCCTTCCAGACGCAGGAACAGCATGGGTCTGGCGACGACGGCGAGGATGAGCATCCACACCGCCACGGAGTAGTGTGTCAGATGGAGCGTGGCTTCGATGCGCTGACCGAGCGTGAGCGGGGCGCGCCAGATGCGCGGCAGCAGTTTCACGGCCACCTGGATGGAGCCGGTCGCCCAGCGCCTCTGCTGGCTCTTGAAGGCGTTGATGTCGGCCGGCAGCTCGGCGGGACAGGCGAGATCGAAGCTGTAGTCGATGCGCCAGCCGGCGAGTTGCGCGCGGTAAGAGAGATCGAGGTCTTCGGTCAGCGTGTCACCGTTCCAACCACCGACCGCGGGATCGTTAAGGGCGTCCTTACGCCAGACGCCGGCCGTCCCGTTGAAGTTCATCATCATCCCGTTCCACGCCCGGGCGCCCTGCTCGACGGCGAAGTGGCCGTCGATGCCCAACGCTTGTGCGCGGGTCAACCAGGATTCATCCTGATTGAGATGAGCCCACCTGCCCTGGAGGCAGGCGAGGTCGGGTGACTGAACCAGCAGGGGAATCGCCCGTCGCAAAAAGTCGACGGGCGGAACGAAATCGGCGTCGAAGATCGAGATGAATTCCCCGCGCGCCGTGCGCGCTCCCATGGCCAATGCACCGGCCTTGTATCCGGACCGATCCGAGCGGCGAAGAACCTCGATATCCACGCCTTCGTCGCGCAGTTCCGCGGCGAGCCGGTCCACAACGGCGCGGGACTCGTCGTCGCTGTCATCGAGGATTTGGATTTCGTGCTTTCCGGGTGCGTATTCGATTGCCGCGGCGGAGCGGATGATCCGCTCGGCGACATCAACCTCGTTGTACAGCGGTATCTGACTGGTGACCACCGGCCAATCATCTTGCTCCGCGGCGGCGCGGAATCGCTCGATGATCTCCCTTTGAGCGCACCGCGCGCCCTTGGAACGTCGCCGGAACATCCAGACGAGGACGTACAAGTGGATGCCGTACACCGCCAGCGCGGATGTGGAGACGACGAAGAGTGCTAGAACGATACCGTTAAGAAACTGTGTCACTGAGACGGACTCACGTTTGCGGCGCGGCGACGGGTTCGTTGAACTCGGCGGCAACTCCTGGCCGATCGGTCGTGCATGATGTCTCGGTGCGCCGGCTAGGCTCGTCCCTGGGCTTCACACCACCCGACGACAATCTACGTCGGCCGGTGTGGGCCGTCAACCGTGCAAGAGCACCCTGCCGCTTATGGAGTCATGCGACACCGGGCGCGGATTGACAAGGCGCCGCCCGGCCACTAGAGTTCTCAACTCCGATTGGTACTTGCTGAATTCCCAAACATCGCATGCAATTGAGGATACTTCACGATGGCAGCCACCTTTGAGAACCTTGATCCCCCGACGACCGGCACTCCAATCACGATGGGCAGCGGCGGGCTGAACGTACCGTCCGACCCCATCATTCCGTTCATCGAGGGCGACGGCATCGGTCCTGACATCTGGCGTGCGGCGGTTCGCGTGTTCGACGCGGCCGTCAGCCGTGCGTATGGAAGCGAGCGCAAGGTGGCGTGGTTCGAGGTCTACGCCGGTCAGAAATCGTACGATCGGTATGGCACGTGGCTTCCGGACGACACGATCGCTGCGTTTCGCGAGTTCCTAATCGGTATCAAAGGTCCGCTGACGACTCCGATCGGCGGCGGCATCCGATCGTTGAACGTGGCACTGCGGCAGATCCTGGATCTGTACACGTGCCTTCGATCGGTGCGGTACTTCGAGGGTGTCCCGTCGCCGGTGAAGCGTCCCGAACTGGTCGATATGGTGATTTTCCGCGAGAACACCGAGGACATCTACGCCGGGATCGAGTGGCAGGCGGGTACGCCCGAAGTGCGGAAGGTGATCGCGTGGCTGCAAGAGGCCATGGG
Source organism: Phycisphaerae bacterium (assembly GCA_029260255.1). Classification (GTDB taxonomy): domain Bacteria; phylum Planctomycetota; class Phycisphaerae; order UBA1845; family UBA1845; genus OFTM285. The sequence goes on along the minus strand of JAJDDR010000520.1, from coordinate 19,042 downwards.
CGTCGACAAGATCCGCTTCCCCGAGACCAGTGCCATCGGCATCAAGCCCGTCAGTTCGGAAGGCTCGAAGCGACTGATTCGCGCCGCCATCAAATACGCCATCGCCAACGGGCGTGAGAGCGTCACCCTCGTCCACAAGGGCAACATCATGAAGTTCACGGAGGGCGCCTTCCGTGACTGGGGTTACGAACTCACGCGCGACGAGTTCAGCGACAAGGCCGTCGGCTGGGGCGATTGTGACGGAAAGCCGGGCGACAAGATCCTGGTCAAGGACGCGATCGCCGACATCACGCTTCAGCAGGTCCTCACGCGGCCTGAGGATTTCGACGTCATCGCCACGTTGAACCTCAACGGCGACTACCTCTCCGATGCCCTCGCCGCCCAAGTCGGCGGGATCGGCATCGCGCCGGGTGGCAACATAAACTACGAGACCGGGCTGGCCATTTTCGAGGCCACGCACGGGACGGCCCCGAAGTACACCAACCAGGACAAGGTGAACCCCGGGTCGATCATTCTCTCGGGGGAGATGATGTTCCGCTACATGGGCTGGTCCGAGGCCGCGGACCTGATCATCAGCGCCATGAACGGCGCCATCCAAGCCAAGACGGTCACCTACGACTTCCACCGCCTGATGGTCAAGGAAGGGACGGACGCCAAACTGCTCAAGTGCAGCGAGTTCGCCGACGCCATGATCCAGCACATGGCGTAGCGCTCCGCCACGATTGTGTTTGATGGGTGCCACTGGCAGCTTGCTGCCAGTGCTTCCGCACATCACGCTGGCGGACGAGCCGCCAGCGGCGCCCGTTTCTTCCGCGTACTCCTCAATTCACGCGTGTCGGAGCACTAGCGGTCATCCAGCGATTCGGCGGAGCATCTCGCTGCCGCGCTCGCGTCACGAACCGCAGCGACTGACTTCACGAACCGGGCCCGCCGCCCAGCCGTCGCCCCCGCTCAATCCCCCGCCCCGATCTCCCCCGTTTTCGACACAATCGGCGGTAGAGGGACCAGCGTCAGCGAGCGCGGATCGGGCAGAGGGTTGGCACTTCGTTGCCACTGGTCAGATACGACAAGTGAATCGGGGACGATTCGCCCTTCGCGGTTCAGGGTCCACGAAAAACCGGCTGCTTGGTCATTGGCGGTGATTTCCAGCATGACATGTCGTCCCGAATCATATGCCCCCAGGGGAGCGAGGATCCCGCGAAAGCCAATTCGATTCGAAACCTGGTATGGATAGAGTGCCAGTTGCCATCGCAGGCTCAACGGATCGTCTCGTCCATCGTCACGTAGGTATTCTCGCGACACAAGGCCGCGCTGCGGTTCGATGGCAATGATCACATGGGGGTGGGCTTCGCGCATTCCCGCGACTCCGCGATCTTCCCAGTAGGCTTCGCTGTTCTGTCCCCTGAAGACCAGCAGACGCGCGTCCTGCATCCAATATGCGTGGCCAAAGACGCCATCGTACCAGACCTGATAGAGAACGTTTCCCGATAAGTCGTAGATCCTAATGGCTGTCTCGGAGAATGGTGTGTGAGAGTGACACACAACGAGTTCCTTGCCCGGTGGATCCGGGAAGATGTCAAGTGTCCAGAGCCAATCAACTCCGAATTCCTCGGCGCGGAAACCTCGATCCAGGAGCCTCTGTGGCAGGTCTGTTTGCTTGATGTGGCGTTCCCACAATGGACGCGCGGCATCGATGTCAGACGCATCATACACACATAACGAGTTTGGGAACGGGTTGTCCTTGGCCTGGGCGAATCCGACGGCGGCCAGCATGCCGTTGCCGCAGTAGTCAGCATCGTCTAGCAGGGATGCCTGGACACTCCCCGTTGCGGATTGCCACTCATGAAGGACGTTGCCCGTGCGTGAGAGCAGAGCCGTGCTGCGCCGACTGTCGGGAACCGCGATCTTGTACGGGCGCTCGTAGAGGAACCACACCGACGCCGCCGACGCCCCGATGATGCTCACCCCTGCAAGCAGGCATGCGCAGGTCGTGGCGACCACGGGGTGGCGGATGGTCCAGCGAATCGCCTTGACCCATGCCGTCGGGGGTTTGGCCTCGACCGGTTCCCCGCGAAGGAAACGCCGCAAGTCGGCGGCGAACTCCGCCGCGGAGGCGTAGCGCTTGTCGCGGTCTTTCTCCAGAGCTTTCAGCATGACCTGCTCGATATCGCCGCGCAGCTTGCGGTCGCGGGCACTCGGTCTGTCGGGGGGTTGGCCGCAGATGGTTCGGGTGGCGGCGTGGATGGTCGCGTTGCGAACATCGTAGGGAAGTCGGTCGCAGAGCAGTTCGTAGAGGACAACGCCGAGAGAGTAGACGTCGCTTCGGGTGTCGATGTTGTGCGGATCAGCATCGCACTGCTCGGGGCTCATGTACTGGAGCGTGCCGATGAGTTGTCCCACGTCCGTGCGCATGGTCGTGACAGCCACGTCGGAGTTGGTGGCCCGAGCGACGCCGAAGTCGATCACCTTCGGTTGGTCATTGGCATCGACGAGGATGTTGGCGGGTTTGAGATCGCGATGGATGATCCCTCGTTGGTGGCCGTAGTGAACGGCGTCGCAGACCTTGACGAAGAGTTCGAGGCGCCGCCGTGTGGGGAGGTATCGCTCGCGGGCGTGGTCGGTGATGGATTGAGCGTCGGGGACGTACTCCATGACGAAATAGGGGACGTCTGTGGGCGGTAGTGTTGCGTGGGATGCGTGCTGCATTTCCGGTCGAGCGGTGCCGGCGTCATAGACCTGGGCTATGTTGGGATGCTGAAGCCGCGCGAGCACCTGGGATTCGAACTCGAATCGCTTCAAAGCCTCGCGAGACGTATACGCAGCACTCATGACCTTCAGGGCCACGGACCGCCGCGGGCGATCCTGCTCAGCGAGGTACACCGTGCTCATGCCGCCCGTCGCAATCACGCTCTTGATCGTGTACTGATCGAAGCGCGTTCCGATGAGCGGGTCAACTTCTGGAGCTTCGACGGCGCAATGATCATCCACATTATCCAACGGGAACAGAGCATCAGCCTGCGAATCGGATTCGAGAAGTGACCGGACTTCGTCATGCAGAGCGTCGTCATCAACGCAAGCCGCGGATAGGAACGACTCGCGGTCGTCGGGTTCGCGGGAAAGGGCCGCGTGGAACAACTTCTGTGCTCGGTTCCAATTCGCGTCGACCACGCTTACACCTCAACGCCCTTTGTGTCGCCCTTCGACAGCTCGCGTTGTAGCCACGCTCGCGCGAACCGCCACTCGTAATCCACCGTACGCGGAGAGACATCCAACGCGGCCGCGATCTCCTTGACCGTCATCCCCGCGAAGAATCGCATCGTCACGATCTCGGACTTACGCGGGTCAGTGGCCTCAAGCCCGGCGAGCGCTTCGTCGATGGCCAGCACTACGGCGGGATCCTGATCCCAAACGGCGAACGATTGCGCACTGTGTTCCGGACGCGATCCGCCCCCGCGCTTCAGCCGGTTCCTAGTACGTGCGTCATCGATCCGAATTCGACGCATCGTTTTCGCCGCTGCCGCAAAAAAATGTTGCCGATTCGCAAAAGCAGCATCATCCTGTCCGAACAAGCGGAAGTACGCCTCGTGAACCAGCGCGGTCGGTGCCAGCGTCCGCCCGGGCGCCTCGCGGGCCATCTGACGCTTGGCCATCGAATGCAGTTCGTCGTAGATCACCGTCCACAACTTCCGGCGCGCGTCTTCATCTCCGCTCGCCGTGGACGCGAGTAGCTGCGTTACAGGATTGTCTGCCGGAAGCACCGTGCTCGCCTTCCAAGGTGACTCGTCAATGCCCCGATGATAGCAAGTCCCTCGCGCCATCCCAAGGGCAGCGTGTGGCGTAAACACCGTTCTTGGCAGCAGTTGTCGCCCCGAAGCCGCCGCCTGAGCTTTCTTTGCGTGGTCCTGTACTCGGTGTCGCATGTGTTTACGGTGACGCCCAGAGCGCTTCAGGCGTCAGCGACGATGACAGGAAAGTGGCCCTCATGGTGGGGGTCAATTACAGAGATGTGCACCGTCGATGCCCGGAGACGTGGACTGCACGACGCCGATTCCAAAACTCCCGGGCTCAGGAGCTAACGAGATGCGTGATTGTAGGGTAATTGCAGCGACGTTCACTCTGGCGAGCGCGATGTGTTTCGCAGTGCCGGGACAGGCACAGACGGCCTGGTCCGATGATTTCGAGGATGGGGTTATCGATTCGTCGCTCTGGGAGTGGGGAGGAGCCAGGCGCGGGATTGGAGGATTCGGGGCAGGAAGCTGGCAGTGGTCTCATGAAGAGGTCGTCGCCACGGGTGGTTACCTGCGCATCCGTGTGTGGGGCCCAACCTCGGGCAACACGTTTGGCGGAGAAGCGTGGGTTCGAACCAAGTACGACTACAACGACGGGACTGACTACTTGATCAACTTCACTTGGGAAGCCGTAGTGAGCGCCTCTCATATAGATAGCTATGCCATCCAGATCACTGATGGCGATACGGCACAGGGAAGTGGAGACCTAACTTGGTGGCTGAGCGAGAGTGCATGCCACAAGAACCTGTACTGCATCAACAAGGGATGGGTTTCGCCCGGATCACCTTGCTTCGGGGAAGAGCCACACAATATCCCGTCAACCTCCTGGTCTATTGCCATCAACGCGGTGGATCAAACCGCCACCCTGTACCTCGGCCCAGACGGGACAGGCGACGTTCATAGCCAAAAGACGCTCGATTCAAACTGCTCGTGGCACGTGAGATTCTTCCATATGGACGCAACAAGCGCCGGGTTCCCCGCCGGCGATAACTTGCTTAATCTCTACGATTTCTCTTCAGGACCTGCCAGCCAGCCTCCGATGTGCGACGCTGATGGTCCTTACACGGGCGAATGCCAAGGTGATCGTACGGCGATCTTGCTCGACGGGAGCGGATCGAGTGATCCGGACGGGGACGAGTTGGGGTACTGGTGGGAGACGGATTGTCCGGGGGGGTGGTTTGATGATCCGGCGGGCGCGATGCCGGTGTTGAGCGTTGATACGAGTGGGGCGTGCAATGTCGATTGCGGGGTGACGCTTACGGTGGATGACGGGAATGGGGGGACGGCTGAGTGCTCGGCGCCGGTGACGATCGCTGACACGGAGCCGCCGGTGGTTTCATGTTCGGTGCGGGAGGTGCAGGGGCATCGGTTGATGATCGAATACTCGGCGGAAGATGCGTGCGGGGACGTGACCGGGTCGGCGGTGATCGAGACGCGGTGTTGTCCGCTTCCGGTGGTCGATGGGCAGGTCGTCAAGGTCGAGTGCGAGGACGACGAGGCGTGTGAACTCAAGCTGGATTTCGAGGACGATGTGTTCGAGATCAAGGCGGATAAGGCCGCACTGGTTGTTACGGCGGTGGACGCGTGCGGGAACGAGGCGGTATGTGTGGTCCAGATTTGCGTCGCGGACGACGATGACGATTCGGACAGCGGTCCGCACTTGGGGACGATTGATGATGAGGACTGATGTTGTGTGACGTCTTGACTGCCTCGTGCGGTGTGGGACGCGAATCGATCGCCGGTTCGTGTCCCCCACCGCTGAAGCGACGGGCCACCCATTCGGATGGTCAACCGGCGAGGCGGCGGAGGATTTCGCAGGCGCGTTTTAGGGTTTCGTCCGGGACGGCGTAGCTGATGCGGAAGTGGGTGTCGCGCGCGCTGAAGGCGCTGCCGGGGACGGTTAAGATGTTGTTCTTGATGGCTTCCTCGACGAAGGCGGTGCCCGACTCGAACCGCGGAGGGGCCTTGCAGAACACGAAGAATCCGCCGGCGGGTTTGGCGAACTCGAACACCCCTTCCAACTCACTGACCACCAGATCGCGCTTGCGGCGGTACTCTTCGACCTGCTTCGACATGTCGGTATCGAGCGCGACGATGGTGGCCTCCTGTGCCATGTGCGGGGCGCAGACGAAGGTGAACTGCTGGACCTTGGCCATCTCGCGAATGACGGGCGCGGGGCCGGCTGCGTAGCCCATGCGCCAGCCGGTAATGGCGTGACTCTTGCCGAATCCTCCGAGCAGGACCGTGCGTTCGGGCGCGTACTTGACGGGGCTGGCGGCCGGGCCGTCGAAGCTCAGCGTTTCGTAGATCTCATCACTGACCAACAGCAAGTCGCGATCGCGGGCCAGTTCGGCGATGGCACGGATTTCGTCATCGCTATGAACGACGCCGGTGGGGTTGGCCGGCGAGTTGAGGAGAATCAGTTTGGTGCGCGGGGTGATGGCCGCTTCGAAAGCCTCGCGTTTGAGGGTGAAATCGGCGTTGATGTCGACTGTGACGGGCGTCCCGCCGGCGAGCCTGACGATGTGCTTGTAGGAGACGAAGTAGGGATCGGCGATGAGGACTTCGTCACCGGAATTCAGGCAGGCCATCATGGCAAGCACCAAGCCGCCGGACACGCCGCACGTCACGATGGTGTCCGGGGACCAGTCGCGTTTTTCCTGGAGCATCTGACCGATGCGTTCGCGCAAAACCGGGATACCTTGCGTGAGGGTGTAGCCGTTCTTGTCGTTGCGAATCGCGTTGATTGCGGCATCCTTGACCGCGTCGGGCACCTTGAAGTCGGGTTGGCCCATCGAGAGGTCGATGGGGTCCGTCATGGTGGCGGCGAGGTCGAAGATCCGCCGAATGCCGGATGCGCCGATGGACTTGATTCTCTCGGAGACAAACTTTTCGGTGGACATGGCGTGGACCTCGATCCGGCGTGCTCATCAATGTTGAAAACCGGCGAAGGAAAACGCCGCAACTCGCGCTGCGGCGTCGTTCGGCTGATTGACGGGCTCCGCGCGGCGCGGCTACTTGCCTGCTGCCGCGGGGGTGGCGGCTGCTGCGCCGTCCTTGCCCTCTTCGGTCTTGGCTGCCTTCTTGTCTTTTCCGCCCACCGCAACCTTTCGGTGCGCCACCTTGGGCAGACCGAACGGCGCACTGTCAGCGCTCCAGCGCTCTTCTTCCTTCAGCTTCTCGATGCGCTCCATTCGCGACAGCACATTACGGTGGCGGGTCAGCGCGGAAGCGCTCTTGAGCGACTTATCTCTTGACATCGAATCAACAACTCCTCACCAGCGATCGCCGGTCAACTTCTTCTGATATCCCTGCAAGTCGTATCGGCCGCCGGCTGTGACGAACTGGTTGCCGAGTTCCTTGATCTTCGCGTGGTACTGATCGCACCATCTGCGCTGCGCCGGGTCATCCCGATTGAACCCTTTGGCGGCGACCAAACGATAGCGGTAAGTGCCCTTGGATTCAAGGATGGCGGTATCGACGCCGTTGTCCCGCAGGAATAACTGTGCCTCTGCGGCCTGGCTGCGGTCCTGCGTCTTAAACTCCTGCACGACGATGTACGTGTGGCCTTTGACCCAGGGGCTCCGCGGTGCCTGCTTATCGCCGGCGACCGCCTTGGGCTCGCCCGGCACTTGGGTGGGCGCCGGCTTCGGCGTGACCGGGCTGGAGCCGAGGCCCTCGAAAATCTCGCTGTTCGGGGCGGTTCGCCGTGCGGCCTCGATCTCGCCGGTGGCACCTGCACGAAACGACTTGGCGGCGCTGTTGTATCCCTCGGTCTGGCCTTGGCCCTTGCCAATCCTGTGGCCGACAACGAACCCCGCTCCGATCAAGACAATCAGCACGAACGCCACAACGCCTGCCGAGGCGCTCGACAGGGAGAAGACGATGCGTTCGCCGTGGATAGCCGCGGTGGGCACGGTTCCGGAACCGGTCGGCGTGGCGAAACTGGGCGCGGGCGGACGGACCCCTGCGGTGTCGGTCGGGTCCTTGCCTGTTTCGGGGTTGTCGGACTCACCGGATCGCAACCACGCGGGCACACTGGTGGCACCACGTGCGTGGATGAGTTCGATCAGGGCCGGTCCGCGCTTCGGTCTGGGCATTGAAATCACCTCGGTGCATGCGCTGCACACCCATTCCGCCACGATACCGCGGGATACTCGAATTGCAAGCAACGCCGGATGGCGGGGTCCCATGCCGGCCGATGCCCGGCGCTGCGAGCCGCTATCGCGGGTCGCGGCTTGCCCCGAAAACGGGTTGATTTGGCACCAAACAGCCCCGGTCAGCTCTTCTGAAGCTTCGCTTCCGGCGGCTGCGTGTCCCCGTAACGGCGCTCGCGGCTCGCGTACGTCTTGATGGCGTCGTTGAGATGTGAGACCGCAAAATCAGGCCACAAGCAGTCGACGATGTACAGCTCCGCGTAGCTAATCTGCCAGAGCAGGAAGTTGCTGAGGCGGTGCTCGCCGGCGGTCCGAATGAGCAGATCCGGATCGCGGATGCCGGCGGTGTAGAGTGAGTCACTGATCAATCGCTCATCGACGTCGCTTGCATCGATCTTGCCGTCCCGCACATCGGCGGCGATGGCCCGCACGGCGCGAATGATCTCATCGCGGGCGCCGTAGTTGAGTGCCAGGCAAAGCTTGAGACCGGTGTTCTCCCGACTCAGCTCGATGGTGGTGTCCATTTCACGGAGCACTTGATCGGGCAGACCGGCGCGACTCCCGATGTGGATCAACCGCACGTTGTTGTCGAGGATTTCGCGGCGCTCGATCACGAGGTACTTGCCGTAGAGACCCATGAGGAAATCGACTTCTTCCCTCGGTCTCTTCCAATTCTCGGCGCTGAAGCTGTAGAGCGTCAGCGCTTCCACACCGAGACGGGCGCAGTGCGTGACGACGGCGCGAACCGCCTTGGCACCGCGTTCGTGCCCGACGATGCGAGGCATGAAGCGACGCTTCGCCCATCGCCCGTTGCCGTCCATGATGATGGCGATGTGCCGCGGAAGCTGCGCCCTGTCGAGGTTGAGTTCCGTCTGCGGATCGAGCGATTCTAGACTCATGCCTTCTCAGGTCACGGTCGCCCGTGGGACCGCTGTCATCGTCCTGGTGTCGGCGATGATGGTCTGCGATCTCTCGGGTCCGACACTGACAATGGTAATGGGAACGCCGACGGCGGTTTCGATGCGCTCCATGTAGCGCTTGGCGTTGTCCGGCAGCGCGTCCAGCGATTCGACCCGTGACGGGTCCTCGCTCCAACCGTCGAGCATCTCGAAGACCGGTTCGACGCGTTCGAGTTGATCGGCGTGCGCCGGGGGAGCGGTGACCTCCCGGCCGTCGAGACGGTATCCGACGCAAATGCCGACGCGCTCGAACCCGGCGAGCGTGTCCAGGTGCATTAGGGCGATTTCCGTGACACCGCCCAGGCGAACGCTGTAGCCGGTTGCCACGGCATCAAACCAGCCGCAGCGCCGTGGCCGCCCGGTGGTTGTGCCATACTCGTTGCCCTGCTTGCGAATGCGGTCTCCGATGTCGTTGTCGAGTTCACTGGCGAACGGACCCTTGCCCACGCGCGTCGCGTACGCCTTGGTAACACCGAGGACGTTGGCGACCGTGCGTGCGGGGACGCCCGCTCCGGGCGCAACGCTGTTGGCCGTGGTACCGCTGGATGTCACGAATGGGTAGGTGCCGTGGTCGATGTCGAGCAGCGTTCCGTTGGCGCCTTCGAACAGGATTCGGCGGCCCGCGTTATGGGCCTCGTGCAGCAGTGCGGTCGTGTCCGCAACGAAAGGCAGCAAGCGCTCGGCCGCTTCGCGCAGGGACGCGACGATCGCGTCGGAATCAAGCGTGATCTGCTGCCCGTACACCGCGCTCAAGCCGTCGCGTTTGGCACGGATGATGTCGCGCAGGCGCGGTTCCAGCGTCTCGAAACACACCAGATCGCAAATCCGAACGGCGCTGCTTCGCCGCATCTTGTCCGCATAGCAGGGGCCTATGCCGCGCGCGGTGGTGCCGATTCTGTCACCCTGGTGGGCGTTTTGCTCGCTGAGTTGATCCTCGATCTTGTGATACGGCATCACCACGTGAGCGCGATCGCTGATCCGCAGATTGTCGCCGACCCGCACGCCGCGTTCGCCGAGCCCGTCGATCTCGTCAAGCAAGGCATGCGGGTCGATCACCACGCCGGGACCGATGACGGACACCTTCTCAGGATGCAATACGCCGCTGGGCAGCAGGTGCAACGCGAACCGCTCGTCGCCGACGCACACGGTGTGCCCGGCGTTGGCACCGCCGTTGTAGCGAACGACAAGATCGTAGCTTTCGCAGAGCAGGTCGACGATCTTGCCCTTGCCTTCGTCGCCCCAGGCAAGACCCACGACGCAGGTGTGTTCTTGTTCGGAGCCGATCACAGCCACAGCTTCCCGCGGGCTTCACCCACCAAGCAACAGAAAAACGGGCCCGTCGCGAGCCCGTAACACAGAGGTCCTCGTTTCGCGCGTACGATATCCGTCGGCCCCAACAATGTCAAGATCGCCGCGCGCTCGGTTCCGCGCCTAACGCAGGCCGGAGTCCGCCGGCCGCGACACGACAATGACACCCGGTACGCTCGACGCGACCGCGATTCTCTCGGAGAACGAAGCGATCAAGAACGTCTGGTCCAACTGGAACGCATCGTGCAGCACGTCCACCACGAAGACGCCGGACGCATCCGCCGTGGCCCGGTAGATGTATGTGGCCAAGTAGCGGTCCCCGCGGGTAATGACGCCTCCGGCTTGCAGAGCACAGAACATCTGGGCGGTCACCGCGTTCACCGCCTCTGTCGCGTCGGGCAACCCGGAAAAAGCGTAGTCGCGGCGGTTCTCGATCACGATGTCGATCAGTTCGAGTTCCCCGCGATTACCACCGGAAACACCCAGGTGCAACTGGTAGCTCTGGAGGTCCTCCAACGGTTCGCGCACAAAAACGTGGACCTCCACGTCGTCGCCCGGGCGCACGGCTCGTCGGGTGGGCATCACCTTGAGCATCGCCTCGGCGACGGCCACAGGCTCCTGCACCGGTACGCCCCTTGCACCGTTTGCGGGACAGGAGCATACGTTGGTCCCCGAGAACGCCGTTTTGGCATGCAGACCATCATGGATGTTACAGAATCCGTCCGACACGCAGGACTGAAATGCGCCGCCGACATCGACGTTCACTTGTTCACAGCCCGTCCCCATGAAGCACCTCAGTGCGTGATTCCAATCGTGAACATTGGTGAAACCATCCGGCTGGCACGCCCCGAACGCTCCCCCGGCATCGGCGAAGATGCGGTCAATCGCGTTGCAGCCACCGACGCATTCGTACCACTTGCAGTGGTCGTCGGTGATCCCGTCCAAGTCGACGTCGGCACAGTCACTGGCTTCCATACACTCCAGGCACGTTTCGGTTACCTCGTTGCAGAAATCCGGACTGATGCACGGATCAGGACCATCGGTGCATGCACCGTTGAGACAGGTCTCGTCGCCGTCGCAGAATAACCCGTTGGGGCATGGCAGGCCGTTGGGTCCATTGAAGGTCAAACATGTGCCGGCGCCGTCACACGTGTCCGGATCGGTGCAAAACGTATCGGATGGATTGCCGCATGGCGTGCCCGCCAACTCGAGTGGGTGGGTGCAAATACCGGCCCCGTTACAGACGTTCTGCGTGCAGTCGTTGCCCTCATCCGCACACAGGCTGCCGGCGATACGGTTCGACCAGCCGGTTGCGCCCTGCGCGGGATCGCAGAACTCGCAGTCATTGACGGGGTTGTTCGCGTCTGGTGCGTAGCACGTGCCGCCGATGAAGCAGCCACCGCTCGGAATCAACGACAACGTTCCGGATCCCAACCCAAGCTCATCCTCGCCGCCCAGTCGGATCGTATAGCACGTGCCCTCGGACATGGTGAAGGTGACCTCGGAGGTGCCCCCACCGCAACCGACCTCATCATCACTACAGTGAATCAGATTGGACGGCGGGCAGAGTCCACAGCCGGAGTACACCTCGAGGCGCGTGTCGAAGTCCGCCTGGTTGCATGTACTGACCGTCAACGTGGCGTCACATTCGGCCACGTACTCGAACCAACCGTCGTTCTCGATGGTGTCGATACCGCCATCGGCACACACCGCGTTGCCCGGGCCGCCAAAACCGTCGTTGGGCAGGCTGGTTGTCGCGGTGCTGGTGTCGAACAGATTATCCCCAAGAGAAATCGGGACGGCGCCGTTGCACTCGTCGTTGATAGGCGGATCTCCGACCTTGATGATCAATCGCTGCAACACCGAAGGGATCTGAGCCGTACTGGTTTCATCGATCAGGCCGGTGCCGCCATCCGGCGGGGCGTCGGGGGGAAGGAAATCCAGGACAAACGTGCCGTGGGCGTCGCCCGAAGCCTCATACTCGAACTGCCCCAAATACGACAGAGCGGTGACCTCAACCCCGGTACCGAGGGGCATGCCCGCCAGGAAACCGAACCCGACCGGCAGCCCGACCTCGCTCACGAACGCCTGCACACCCGCCTGGCCGGCGTACACCCAATCGGGGTCGGCCGTATTGATGGCAACCGAGTCGCCTGTCCCCGGCGGAGCCGGTCTGTCGAGGTAGGTAACCGTGCCGGAGCCGCCGACCAGAGTAGCCGATCCGGGCATCCCGACCTGGTATCCGCCCAACAGATTCGGCGAGGTGCCATCGACCCAAACCTCAAGCGCCACCGTTCCTCCCGGGCTCATTACAACCGTATGCGAACCCGTGGTGGGGACGATGCCCTTCTCGCCGGGACGTGTCATGAACACGCGCGAGTCCGCCAGCGAAACGCCAGCCAGCAACCCCGTCAGGCACAGACCTCGACTGATATCGCTCAACCAGTTCACCCGCCTTTCCTCCAAAATGCTCAACTGGACCGGCAAGCGTCAGACGGCGGCCATGCGAGCGTCACTCACCAACCCTGATGGCGGCTGGCGTCGTACCGACAATGCCGATTCCCTCCGTCAGGGACGCGATCAAATAGGTTTGGTCGTCATGGGATCCGTGCGCGACGTCGACCACGAAGGTACCCGCCGCATCCTTGGACACGAGGTACGTGTAGGTGGCCAAGTAGCCCGCACCTTTGGTCTCCACTGCGCCTGCATCCAGACCGCTGAGCATCTGGCCGCTTTCAAGGTTGAAGGCGGTGAAGTTTTCGGCCGTCGCACCGAAGACACCGTCGCGTCGGTTCTCGACCTCAATGCCAACGAGCTCCAGTTGCCCACTGCGTCCACCGCTGGGGATCAGGTGCAACTGGTAGCTTTGCAAGGCATCGAGCGGCTGGTCGCTGAACACGCGAAGCTCGGCTGTTTCACCAGGCTGCACAGTCTTTGCGCGCCCGGACGTGCGCACGCTCAAGGTGGTTTCCCCGACGATGCTCGGCGCCATCTGCGGCGCCGGCGACGGCGGGCACGTGCATGGGTTGACGCCGCCGAATGACGCCAGCGCGTGATTCGCGTCGTGGATGTTGCAGAAACCATCGGGCCGGCAGTCTCCGAACGCGCCCCCGCCGTCGACGTAGAACCCGTCACACAAGCTGACGCCGGCGAAGCACAGCAGGGCGTGGTTCTTGTCGTGAATGTTGGTGAAACCGTCCGGCGCGCATTCGGCGAATGGACCTCCGAGATCGCCGAAAACAGCGGGAATCGACTCGCAGGCACCCGATGCAGCGCACGTTGCCCGACAGCAACTGTCGTCACGGATACCGTCGCCCGGGTTGATGTCACAACACACGAACGTCCCTTCCGCGATTCCGTCGCCGCACGTGGTGGCGATGCTGATGGTCAGATTCTGAAACTCATCGATCGCGTACTCGGTCGCCGCCGGCGCGCCGATCGAGGTGCCGCCCACCGGCGCCGAGCCCTGCGGGACGTACGAGAGCTCGAATTCGCCGGTCGGTCCTTCGGCCGCTTCCAACACGAACTCGCCCAGGTAGCGCGTTCCCACAACCGGCGTGCCGCCGAACACATCGGCATGGCTGCCGGCAAACGCAAACCCGAGCGGCATGGACTCGTTGTAGACGATCTGGTCGATGGCCTCGCCGGCAAAGACAAAGCGATCATGGGCGGCGTCGACGAACACCGAATCCCCCGCGCCGTCGGGCGCCGCGTTGTTGCGATAGCCGACCGTTCCGGTAGCGCCGGCCTGCGGTGTGGCGAACCAATCGAGAACGATTTGATAGAAATTGAGATCCTGCGCCGAGACGGTGGCGTCAAGCCAGATGCTGACCAGGGAGCTGCCGCCAGCGGGAACAAACACGGTCGTGTTGCCCGTCAGGGGAGCGGTGTCCTCCCCGCCGTCGCGAGCCATGAAGATCCGGCTGCGGGCAACGACGGCCCGGCAGTCGTTGGTGCAGCCGTCGGCCGGGTCGGTGTTGCCGTCGTCGCACTCCTCGCCGGCCGTCACGTTGCGGTACCCGTCACCGCAGACGGCCAGCGTGCAATCCGGATCGCAGCCCGCTGACTCGCCGGCGGCATCGCACACCTCGGATCCACTGCCCAGGTTATGGACCAAGCCGTCACCGCACGTGGCGGTCAGGCAGGTGACGGGGCAGTCGTCATTGTTGTTGGCGTTGCCGTCGTCGCATTGCTCGGCGCCCTGCGGGAGACCGTCGCCACAAATAGCCTCGACGGTGATCCGCAGATCTTGGACTTCGTCGACGAGGTAGTCACCTAACCCGGCGGCGATGAGTAGCGTTCCGCCCACCGGAAGCGATCCCTGGGGTACGAACGACAGTACGTGTTCGCCGAAGGCATCCTCCGACGCGCTTATGCTGAACTCCGAGAGGTAGCGCATTCCGTTAACGACCACGCTGTCTGTCCCGGCAGCGCTCGCCATGCCAACCACACCGAAACCTGATTCCTCCAACGGGACGGCGCCAATGGGTGTCTCGTTGAAAACCGGCACGGCTGGCGTGAGGCCGGCGTACACATAGTCAACGTGATTTCGCTCGACCTGCTGTGAGCCACCGAACGCAAGTTGGCAGTCGCTGGGCGCACCGCCGCATGCCATCGTATCGCCCGGGTCGCAGACTTCGCCGGGAAACGCCGAATTGAGCCAATTGCACCGGTGCTCCGGAACGTCGACGTAATCGACCAGCCCCGCCGCGCCGGTTTGCGGCACCGCCTCCCAGCGCACGAAGACCTGGTAGGCTGCGAGTTCCTGTGCCTGAACGCCGTCATCGACCCAGACCGACACGTCCACCGTCGCGCCGGGGGCCATCGAGAGCGTCGTGTCGCCCGTGGTTGCGACCGACCCCTGTTCCCCGTCGCGCGCCATGAACACGCGCACCTGTGCGAAAACGGTCGTACAACTCGAGAGGACAATCAACAGAGGGGCAATGTGTCGTACGTTCGACGTGCGCATGGTTCAACCCTTTCCACAGAAGTCACGGACTTGGCCGAATCGTCCAGGTATCTGGTCTGGTCACCGGCCGCCACCACGGACCGCATGCACAACGCGAATGAGATGCGACCCGCAGGCACTGCGCAATACTGCAGCATCGTGATACTCGCGTCAATAACGGAAGCGTGACTTCAAGTCAAGGGTGTGTGCGCGCTTCATTCACACCGCAGACGTGCCCAAAAACCGGCATGGGCTCCGGAATCAAGCGTCTCCACGCACGACCAGGGCGGTCCATTCTCCGCGAAAACGTCTTCGGTCAGGCCCGCCTGCGGCACGCCGGAGACGAACCACGCCGCTTCGTCGGTGGATAGCGTGACCACCAGCCAGACAGTTGTCGGCACCGGGATGCGATCGACGTCGGCCGACAGCAGATGGACTGAGTTCTGGTCGGAGAGGTTGCTCCACGACCGGCTGGTGCCGGGGATGAGTTTGCCGCCGTCACCCGGACAGCCGTCCCACAGTTCGGCGGTCACGTCAAACGGACCGCCGTCAAACGCGTACGCCAGAAGGTCGTAATAGGTGAGGTTTCGCCGACCGGAGCCCACCAGCGTCATGTCGTCGGCCACGGCGCGTCCGGCGCCGGGTCGATAGGCCTCGACAGTGAAACCGGTTTCGTTTCGGTATTCCCAGAAGTCACACGCCGTGTCGAGGCACGTGGTTTCGGGACCGTGGAAAACGCCGTCGCGGTCGGTGCAGGTGCGCTCGTCGCGTGACTCATAGCAGAGACCTCTGAGGCAGCACGCTCCCGGAGGTCCGCCGTCTATGCTGTGGTCGAAGAGCCTCTGGAGTGCGGAGAAGTCCGCGAAGTCGACGTCCGCGTCCTGCTCGACGTCGGCTGCGGCGAACGCCCCGGGCGCGCACCCGGGCGGGGGAGTCGGCACGCCGGGTCCGCTGAAGCAGTCGAGAAAGAGTGCGTAGTCGTCAATGTCGACATCGGCGTCGGCGTCGATGTCGCCGACCAGCGCCTGAGTGACTGCGAAGGCGCCCATGTCCGCGATCGTCCCGTCGGGGTCCACCGGGGAGGCGGGGTCGCCGGCATCGACGCAGGGTGAGTCCTCGCTGAGCGTGTAGTCACCCTCGCCGGGGTCGACGAAGCGCGGGTCGGCGTCGATGTTGCCTTCGAGCCACTCGACGATGCCGCCGTCAATGACGATGGCATCCTCACCGCCCTGGACGTCGCTGTGCTTGATCTTGATTCCCGAGATCATCGAGAACGTGTCGATGGCGATCTCCTGCGGCGTATCGCCCCACAGGATGTTGTTGATCAACGTCGGGTAACCGTTGGAGGTTGCGATCGCGCCGCCGACGTTGTTACCGGATACGAACCCACCGGCTTCGTTGTTCACGAAGGTGTTGTTGATGAGTATCGGGTCGGCCTGGTAGCAACGCAGGCCGCCGCCTTGTGCGGAGCTTCCGATGTTGCCCTGTGCGTTGACGGTGTTCTCGGCGATGAGGTTGCCCGTGATGACGGCATCGGCGCCGTTGCCGAGATGAATGCCGCCGCCGAAGGCATGGGCGGGACCGAAGATATTGAAATCGCGCGCCTGGTTCCGGGTGATGACGTTGTCGATGATGTGGGCGTCGGCGTCCGTGCAGGCGATCCCGGCGCCCGAGCGAGCGAAGTTTTCGTCGATGTGGTTGCCCACGAGAATCGGTTCCTCATGACCGACGATGCAGATAGCGCCGCCGCTCGCCGTGTCGGCAATGTTCTGTCTGAACTCGGAATAGGAAACAACCAGATCACAGTTGTCGGAGTAGATCGCCCCTCCCGCATCGGCGAAGTTGAGCATGAAGGCGGAGTCATCGATGTGCACGGCCGAGTTCTCGCAGTGGATGCCCGCGCCCAGGTTAAACGGCTCATTGAGCAGGTGCGTGTCGCCGTACTCCACGACGCAGTTCCGCAAGAGACTGATGCCCTCGGCGTGGAAGAAACGCAACCCGCCCCAACCCGAGATTCCCGGGTCGCGTGTGAAGACGATCGGCCTATCTTCCGTACCGATCGCTTCGAGCGTGCCCTCGACGAACATGCGACACCGGCACAGAAACACCGCGTGAGCGCCCGGTTCCATAACAAGTGTCTCTCCGGCGGGAACGACGACGTCGCCCGAAATCAGATACGGCGAATCGTCGGCCGTCCAAACGCCCGAGACTGCCCCGCTGGGCACGGGCGTGTCACTGCGAACGATGGTGATGCGCGCAATCTCGTAGCCCGGCTGCGTGAAGTCCGCACCGGCGAACTCGGGCTCGTCGAGAACGCCGCCGCTGCCGGTGGGGAGGTAGCCCGGGTGGTTGTGCACGACGCCGAACTCGTCGACGCCGCTGTCGGGTTCGGTTTGTCCGAAGAAAGCCGTGTGCTCGGGAACCTCGTCGTTCACTTCGGTGCCGGCGTCGCGAACGTCGCCGCCGCGAATGGTGATGAACGCGCCGAGGAAGTTGCCGGTGACGTCGAAGATCTGGTGACCGGTCGGATCGTCATTGGCGATGAACGCGTCGTTGCTGGGGATGACCATGGCGGCATAACTGAAGAACCGGCTGTTGGAATCCGTTTCGTCAACGATGAAGGTCATGGTTGCGGATTCACCCGGCGCGATGGGCGGGATACCCATGTCGCTGACCATCACCCCGTCGACCATACCCTGACCGCCGGCGACGAAGGCACTGGAAAGCGGTTGCGCGTTGCCGTCCTCGGCCAGCCGCTCGAGTGCTTCCGAAGCCGTCAGGTTGAGGTCGTACGCGTCGAAGCCACCGTTGTGAAAGCCGACCCACGCCGGCGTGAGCCAGGTGCCGTTGTCCGGCGCCCGGTTCTCGATGATGACTCGGACTCCGGTAACGGCCTGCGCCGTCGCCGCGTGCAACGTCAGAGACCACGCCGTCAGCATCATAAAGTGTCGTCTTGCATTCATGGTCATGTTCCTTTCAGACCGCTGGGGCTAGTCACCGGTGAAGATCCTGCTGAACTCGGCGAAATCTGGAAAATCCACGTCTTCATCAAGGTCGAAATCAAAACTGTTCAGACATTGTTGCGCCGTCATTGGCGGCGGCGGTTTCGGCGGGGCGTTCGGTCCCGACACGCATTCGTCGAAGACCGCGAAGTCGCTCAGGTCGACGTCGCCGTCACCGTCTGCGTCTCCCGCAGCGCGCTTGGATATGGAGAGTTCGCGAACGATGGGCGAGAAGCTCAAGTGTTCGGTGTCCAGCAGCAGTCGGTATTGCAGGTAGCGCGCACTCGCGTCGATGACGTCTGATACCGGCAGCCCTGACTCGCCGACCGTGACGAACGGCCCCAGGTTGAATGGGTCATCGGACGCGCGCACCTGCACGCTCAGGCTTGCATCCACGGGCACCTCGGCGTCCCACGTCATGACGCCCCAACCGGGATCGTCACCGCCGTCGAGGATTGAACTGATGAGATCGGCGTCTTGCACGAACTGCGTCAGATCGAACCACGTGAGCTGCCGCGTGTCGTTCCCGGCGAAGTCCTCGTCGGAGCATACCGCGTCGAGCTTGCCGTCGCTGTCGGCATCGCCCAGCGTCGAAAACACGCTATCCTGAAAGCCCAGCGACACCAATTGCGGGTTCCAGACGACCCCGTCACCTGTCACGTGCTCGATCCACCACACGCCACCGGCCCCCGTCGCGATCAGCGCGTCAAGGTCCCCGTCGCCGTCGACGTCCCCGAGGTCAATCCCCCGGCTGCCTGTGGCGTTAACAACGTATCGCGGAAACCACACCGATCCGCTGCCGGCCGTGTTGTCCCACCAACCGATCTGCACGGTGTGGTAGGAACCGCCTACGACGTCGAGGTCCCCATCACTGTCGATG
>JAJDDR010000519.1 GCA_029260255.1 Phycisphaerae bacterium | reverse complement strand
TGGCGAGCACGGACGCCGCGCCCAGCACGTGCGCCGCCCCGGGTTTCAACCCCGCGAAGACCGTCCCGGCGACTCCGGCGATCGAAAGACCGGTGCCAAACAGCGACCACGTGATAGCCATCTCGCTACGAACCGAGTTCCCCAGAATCAGCAGCGCGACGGCACCGCCGGCCAGCCCCAACCCGATCCACGCGGGGAAGTAGGCCATGTCCGTGAAGGTGCCACCGTACACGTTCTTTACGATCGCGGGGATAACGCTGCGAACGGCCGCCCCGCAGAACCAGAAGGCGACGGCGATCCCGATCAACTCGGCCACGCGGCGGTGGCACCGCACATAGCGGAACCCCTCGATGATGCTGGACACCATGGGTACGGGGCGGTCGCGAGTCGACTCTTCTATCGGACTCTCGCGCCGCGTGATGAAGAACACGCACAGTGCGCTCCCCGCAAACGTTGCCGCGTCGGCGTTGAAGGCGGCTTGAATGTAGCCTCGATCCGCCAGCCATCCACTAAACACCGCGGCGCACATCGTGGCGATCATCCCCAGCCCGCTAATCATCGCGTTGGCGGGCACGAGGTCCGCACTGCGAACGAGCGACGGCACCATGGCCTGGCGCGCGGGCGCAAAGAGCGCGGCGAAGGTCCCGACGATGCCCAGCGGGACGAAGGGACCCCAACCGTCACCGAACAGGTCGGAACACCGGTCAATCAGCAGAACGAAAGCCAGCATGATGCTGACTCGGGCCAAGTCCGCGACGATCATCAGCGTTCGGCGAGAGACTCGGTCGGCGATCGCCCCGGCGAGTGGACCGAAAACGAAGAACGGCAGCATAAAAACGAAGGTCATTCGGGCCTGTAGCGGCGTGATGTTGATGGTCGGGTCGAGGGCGTCCAACTTCGCCAGGATGGCCATCTCGGAAAGATGATCGCCGACGGCGCTGATGCCGTATGCGCACCACAACAGTACAAAATTCCGATTGGTAACGAGTGTGCCGAGCGCCGACTTCACGCGACCCCCTCGATCATGGTCTTGCAGCTACGAGGTGGGGATTGTAGGGGCCAACGGCGCCCGGTCCAATGCCCGGCGAGCTTCAGTTCTATGCGAAAATCGTGATCGATAACTCAAGCGTGCCGCAACAGCTTCCGATGATTGCCCAGAAATGTACTTTTTGGCGATGTCACGTCAGAACAATCGGAGAGCGTAAATGGCAATGAACAGAACAGGACGCTGGGGTTCGAATTCCGGAAGTTCGTGGAGTTCGAGCTCGAGAAGTTCGCAAGGTTCCACCAAGCCCATGGGCAAGAAGCCTGTCCCCGGATACCAGTCCGTGTGGAACAGCTTCAACAACAAGATCGCGTCGTACAAGTTCCTGACGAACCAAACGATGGGCGCGGCGAAGTTCGGCAGGCCGACCCCGGCCTCGCTGAACACGTTCGCCAAGTGGATCGAAAAGGGGGCTCTGGTCCACAAGGTGACCGCCGCCCAACTCAAACGTTGGTCCCACTCGACCCAGTCATTCAAGACGGTCGCATCCGCCAAGTCCGCGATGTGCCAGAAATTCGGCAAGGGTCCGATCAAGGCCGTCATCTGCAATCGGACCGGGGGGTTCCTGGTCGCGACGGCATCCACCTGGAAGGGAAAGAGCTTCAAGCTCCCCCGTTAGGGGACTGCTCAAGAGCGAAGGAACGCTCACGTGGAGCGTTCACCCGCCTAAGCGGGCGCAAACAACGGAAACACTCCGCCGTCTGGCGGGACACGACGTGACAAGCCTCTGGGGCGGCCCGATTCTTCGGGCCGCCCTTCGCTATTATACCGGCACTCAAACGGGCGGGTTCAAGACCGAGGACTGCGGATTGACGATCGCGGATTGGCGTGTTGAACCGTAGGGTGCCCCATCCCTTCCAGGGGCGGGGGACTGATTCGCAGGCTTAGCACGCACGTTCGTCCATCCGTCCCCCGCGACGGGAATCAGAGTTCTTCCTTGACCGACTGACGGTGTGCAGTACAGGTGCCGATGTCGGACAGCCGTGGGTGGAAGGAAGCAAAAGAGTCCCCAACCCAGGGCAGTCTCTCGAGCCGCCGACTTCGGTCGGCGCGGACCAGCGCAGGTCGTTCCCGCTCGGCCCGCATACCCAAGTGAGTTGCCAGGTCGTAAGTTGCGCGTGGTCCAGGGGGGAGACGCCCTCGCTACTACATCTTCGTTTTGCAGTGCCCCTTTAGCAATCCTCCGGCCACCGGGGACAGGAACACGCCTATCCATCCATGTTAGAATCCCGACCGACGGGACACAGGGGTTCGGGAATTCCACAGCAGGAGCATGCACAAGACAATGAACCGACAAACTCACTCCTACGGCGCGATGCTCTGTATCGCCGCACTCGTAACGACGCACCCTAGCCGGCTGCGCGCTGAATACCTGAATCTGGACCGCACGCCGACCAGCTTCACCGCGGAGATCGACCAACATCTTGCCGACGCCGAGACCTCGCTTGATCGACTGCTGAGCGTCGAAGGTCCTCGCACGGTGCCCAACACGGTGCGGGCGGCCAACGAGATGTACATCCATCTCGATACCGCCAACGAGTTGACGGGGCTCTTCGCACAGACCCATCCGGACAAGGCCGTGCGCGACGCGGCCGAAGTTGCCCAGCAGAAGGTCAGCAGGTACCTCACCGATCTGGGATTGAACCGCGAATTGTACGAAGCCTACAAAACGGTCGATCTGTCAGACGCGGACGCGGACACCAAGCGCCTCATGTTCACCACGCTGCGCGATTTCCGCCGCGCGGGCGTCGACCGCGACGATGCCACCCGCGGCCGGATAAAGGCACTTCAGGAGCAAGTCGTCAAGCTCAGCCAGACGTTCGGCAAGAACATCCGCGAAGACGTGCGCGGTATCAAGCTGAACAGCCCCGCCGATCTCGTCGGAATGCCGGAGGACTATATCCGAACGCACGCGCCCGGCACTGACGGAAAGATCACGATCACCACGGACTATCCCGATTACACCCCGTTCATGGCCTACGCGCGAAACGCCGACGCCCGACGCGCCCTGTACAAGGTGTTCCGTACGCGGGGCTACCCAAAGAACATCAAGGTGCTGGACACGCTGCTGGCCGCGCGGGCGGAACTTGCCACCGCGCTCGGCTACCGCAGCTGGGCACAGTACATCACCGAAGACAAGATGATCGTGAACGACCGCGCCGTCGCCGAGTTCATCGATCGCATCGCGGATCTGGCCGAGGGTCCGTCGGACGCGGACATGGCCATGCTGCTCGCGGCCAAGCGACGTGACGACCCGAGCGCCAAGGAGATTCTGGATCACGAGACGGCGTACTACACCGAGCGCGTCAAGACCACGGAGTACAACTTCGATTCGCAGGAGGCGCGGGACTACTTCGAGTTCGACCGCGTGCAAAAAGGGCTCTTCGACGTGACCTCGCGGTTATTCGGAGTCGACTATCGGCCGGTGAAGAATGTCAAGCTCTGGCACGACGACGTGACCGCCTGGGATCTGTACGACGGCCAACAGCACATCGGTCGATTCATGCTCGATCTCCATCCCCGCCCCGGCAAGTACAAGCACGCCGCCTGCTTCGGCTATCAGACCGGTATCAAGGGAAAACAGATCCCCATCAACGTGCTGGTCTGCAACTTCCCAAACCCCAAGACGAGTTCCGGCCCCGCGCTCATGGAACAGAAAGACGTCACGACGTTCTTCCACGAGTTCGGTCACCTCCTGCACGCGCTGCTCGCCGGGCATCACGATTGGATCGGCATCAGCGGCATCGCGACCGAGTGGGATTTCGTAGAAGCCCCGTCACAGATGTTGGAAGAGTGGACGTGGGACACGAACACCTTGCAGATGTTCGCCAAGCACCACGAGACGGGCACGCCCATTCCGGAAGAATTGGTACGTCGAATGCGCGCCGCGCGCGACCTGGGCAAAGGCATGTGGGTACGTCAGCAAATGTTCTACGCCTCCATCTCGCTGAACTTCCACAACCGCGATCCCGCCACGTTCGACACGACAGAGATGCTCAAAGCACTGACTACGCGCTACGCCCCCTGCGCGCACGTCGAAGACACCTACATGCAATGCAGCTTTGGCCA
>JAJDDR010000518.1 GCA_029260255.1 Phycisphaerae bacterium | reverse complement strand
GCGGCTGCGGAACGGAAACCCTCGATTAACACCGCCGACGAAGCTGTCGAACAGCCGATCCACCTCACGACGCAGTTCGCCGAACGGCGCTGACGGATCCACCTCTCGCCTTGACATCGATGACGACTCCTTTCAAGAGAGTCCTGATTCCAAACACGTTGACCACGACAGGGCACGCTCCATCATATTCGTTCGACGAGCACCTTTCCAGACGTCGACCGTTTCTCGCACCGACCACCCACGAAAACGGACACACGCAGGCTAAACGGGTGGCCGCGGGGACGGCGCGGGCGGCATGCCGATTCTCTTGTCCACGTCTTGTGACCCGCGAAGCGCGTTCTTGGCCAACGCCGTATCGTCTCCCGGCGACGTGTAGAGATACTGATGCTTGAACTGCTCGTTGCTCCGCCGGAAACGGGTCGCACGCTCGTCATCCAGCGCCTTGATGGTCCCTGGTGCCAGTGGGCACGCCTCCACTCCTCCGAGCCGCCCGCTGGTTCGCTTCGAGGCGTATTCGATGTTGACCCGCCGGAGGTTTTCATCCAAGGCGGCTGTGAGTCGCAACGACCAATCCTCCGACGCCCCTGCCGGTGGTTCGAGGTAGAGGCGGTAATACGGCGGGTCCGACCACCGCGGCGCCAGGACGAACGAAGACACACTGACGCCCACTGCGGCGACGGTTCGCTCGGCCGCCAGCACAACCTGCCGCTCGGTGAGCTTCTCGCCGGTGATCGACGACACATGGGCGCCCTTGTGCAGGAACTCGATGATCGGCGCTCCCCCCCGGAATCCCACCACCCGCACGCAGTCGCAGATGTCGTAGCGATAGAATCCGGCCGACGTCGTCAGGAGGATGAAGTAGTCGCGCCCCGGCTCCACTTCGTTGGACCGGAGCACGACAGCGTTTTCCTTGCCGTACTCGGCCGCGGGAATGAACTCGAAGAACACCGACGAGACCGCCGCCACTCCGACCGGCGTCCGATCTTCGATCGGCACGGACATTCTGCCCTCGGTGGCGAGCAGGCCGATGTCGCGCACCGGAGTGTTCCCGAAGTACTCGGGGTAATCCTGAAGGTACAAGCCCATCGATCCGCCCGTCCAGTTGGCGAGAAAACCGAGGTCCCAGTAGTCCCGCGGAAGGAGTCGCCCGCGCTCCGAGCGGAGTCGTTCCAAGCGAGCGGCACCCTGCGGATCGGGCGTCAGCAACGGGTCAATCGCCGCGCGCACCGATTCCGGAATCGGCTGGTCCCGCGCGATCGTGCCATCCCTGATGTCGCGAATGATCGATTCGGCAAACGTCTCACCGGTGCGCGCGAGTTGCAAAACCGTGGCCGGGCTCGCGGTCACGATCCACCCGATGTCGGACGGCATGGCGAGGCGCATGATCGTGTAGCGCCGGGCGACGACGTCGGTGACGTATGCCACCTGCGGCGGAACAACGTAGTACTTGCGGATAATCTTCTTCTGCATGCCGGCCATCAGACCGGTGATTGCGCCGCATGGGATCCCGCCCTTGGTCCATTCCTCGTCCATCGGCGACACCACCTGGACGAGTGGTCGCATGAAGCACTTGCCGCGATGGTCCACGAGCGCCTTGACACCGAAGGCCGTCCAACCAGCGCGCTGGTCCTTGAGAAATCGATCGGTCACAGGCACGTACTTGGGTGTGTCGACGGTGCCGCTGGTCATCGCGAACATGTGAACGCGCTGACCGCGCCCGAACATCGCGCCGACGTCGCCGGACTTGACGCGATCCACCCACGGGGAGAGATCGGCGTATGTACTGATCGGAACATGCTTGATGAAGTCTTCGTAGTTTCGGATCGATGCAAACCCGTGAGCACGGCCATACCCGCTGTCGGCATTGGCGCGAACGAGCGACCTGAGCAGACGCTCCTGCACCGCCGTTGCGTTGCGGGCGTCGGCCATGAAGCGGGCCAGCACGCGCCTGGCGTGCAAGCGCGTGAGTCGTTCAATCGCGTATTGCGTCGCCGACCTCAGGAGCACGACCCGTCTCGCCAGCCTAAGCGGAGCATCACGGCCGCATTGTAGGGGAACACATCGCCGTCTGCGAGCGCCTCGGGCGCGGTGGACGGTGTTCCGTCTACTCCGCCACGCTCGCCGATTCCACCATCACCACGAAAACCGCGGGCATCGTCTGCGTCACGTCGATCTTGCCGCTCGGCGACGCGACGAGGAACGTCTGATCCTGGTTTCCTTCGTCGCGAAGCACATCGATGACGAAAACGCCGCCGGCGTCCGGAAAAACACGGTACGTGTACGTCGCCAGCTTGTCCCAGGGGCTGACGCCGCTGGCTACCGACTGACGCACTCGCAGGGCTTTGTGGCTGCGCCCCGAAAAAAAAGGCGCCAGACTGAACCGAGCGAGACAAGGCCACCTCACTGCATGCGGCTGATCTGTTGCCCGCTACTGCACTCGGGTCCGATACACGATTCAAGCGTTTCCTACCGCGGGCGACCTTCGGCAGTCCGCTGGCGTTTTCGGACGTCAACGAGTAAACAGATGCCCGACGGCGTGGATCGCGGCGCACTGCGATTGAATACGCGTAGGTGCGAGGCGGAAAGAAGGACCGGAGCCGTCTCGATATCGTGGAGCGGGATATTGTCGCGTTTTCGATTTGCGTTCCGTGTCTCGTAAATGGTAAGCTTTGCCATGCCGGAAACGCAAACCACGAGTGCATCAGGGGCGCGACGCACGATGGTTGCCGCAGCGTGGCATTCTTCCTATCCGCGCGGCACAACAGACAACTAAGAGACAAGACGAGTCGAAACTGCAGGCGGCGCGACGTCGAAGGAACCCGCCGTACATTCGGCTCCCGGGCCAAGCAACGACGCAGACCGGTGAACGCCCGGGACGCTGCGGTGCGTGGTTATCGTACTCTCGGAACGGGACGCCGGAGTGACTGGGGAGAATGCATGCGAAAGGTCTTGGCGTGAATCAGGAGACGCGCACCCGCCGCCTATGGCCGGCCACCGCAACGGTGCTGCTGCCGGCGCTGTTCTGCGTACTTACGGTGTGCTGCGCGCGTCAGGCGGGTCAGCCGTTCGTCGTATTCGCGGGCATCGAACACCCGACGAGACCGGTAGCCGCAGGCGCCGTCCCGGCCAAGGTCGATGAAACCACCCCCGATGCGCGAGCGCTGCTCCAGGAAGCCCAGCGGCGGTATGAGGACCAGGTCGAAGCCTATGAGTGTACGTTCTGGCGGCAGGACCGCATAAAAGGACGGCTCACCGCCCGGCAGCAGATCGAGATCCTCTATCGGGACTCACCCCGAACGATCCTGATGAAATGGGTCGAGAATCTCGGGCAAGTGCGGCGCGCGCTTTATGCCGCGGGACTCCGTATCAACAAGCGAGGCGAGGAGTGCGTTCTCGTCGAACCCGCCAACCCCGCAGTGCGGTTGTGCGCACCCAGAGTCGAGATCCCCGTCCACGGACGCCGGGCGCGCAGCAGCAGCCGGTACACGATCGATCAGTTCGGGTTCGGTGCCACGCTGGAGCGTATCGAGCGGGCCAACGCGCTGGCGGCGTCCCGCGGTACGCTCACGCTGCGCTACGCCGGTGTGGGCAAAGTCGATGGGCGTCCCACGCACGTCATAGAGCGATACCTGCCCTACACCGGAGATCACGGAGACTACCCCGACGCCAAGCTCGTCGTTCATCTCGACCAGGAGTGGCTTCTGCCGGTCGCCATCCACTCATACGCCGATCAGGACGCTCGCGAACTTTTGGGAAGCTATGTGACGACAAACATCAAGTTTCACCGAAAGATCGACGACGAACTGTTTAAGTTCTGATCCGAAGACCTGCCCGGCAGGATCCCCGTCGATACGGTCGGACGCGTGCTGAAACAGGTGTGCTTGTGCAAAGGAGCGAGTGAGATGAAAACCAAACTTCTGACTGCGGTTGCGCTGGGAGCAATGCTCGTCTGGGCGGGTTGCGCCAGTCCTCCGATGGCCCCGACAACCGTCGCGGTCCGATTCGCCCCGTTTCCCGACATGGAGATGTTCGGCGATACCAGTACTGGCATGCACGCCGACGCCGATCTTCCACACAGCCACGACGATCCCAATTTCATCGCGGTCAGTTCCGCCAGCAACATGGGAGATGCGTTCACCGTCGCGCTATGGGGTGGCCAGTACTACGGCGACGACGTCACCATGAATGACGCTTCCCTCGATCCGGGGCACTACACCTTCGGCTTCTGGAACCACGACGATGCCACGGCCCTCAAGGGCTGGGTCGAGGTCAACTTCGCCGGGACCGAACTGGTTGACACTCTGCGGGAGTGGAAGGACCGCATCCCGGAGCAGAAACAGTGGTTGGCCTACGATTTCGAGATCAAGGGCAAGCTCGACACCACGGATTCGAAGGTCTTTGCGAGCTTCGCGAAACAACTCCGCGCTTTTGACAAGCTGGAACGCGAAATCGACGAGGCCATCATGCAAGAGACGCGCATGCAGGAGCAGCGGCAGCGGCGGGTCCACGAAGTCCTGAGTGACTCGGTCGTTCTGATGCTCCCGACCGGCAGCGGCATCTTCCATCCCACGACTCAGCCCGTTTTCGCTCCCGAGGACGTCACTCGCGCAAAGTCGGGCGACGCCGTCACCAAGGTCTTGCTCGTGGCCGACGCCCGGGGCACTCGGAAGAAACTGCGTAACGTAGACCAGGTCTGCCGCAGTCTCCAGGGTTGCCGCAACGTGCTCACCGAGGAAGTCGATCGCCTCGAACGGCAGAAACGCTACTTCGTCACCACGGACCACATCTACAACCACGACCGCAAGTTCGTCGAAAACGAAATGCGGATGCAACAGGCTCTCAACGGGATCGATCAGCTTACGGAACAGATCGCCGACATGCGCGAGCGTCGTTTGGCTCTGTCGTTTACCAACGGTCTGGTTTCGCCTGACCGGCTCATGGACCCGCTCGACGCGGAGCAGCGCGATCTCGACCAGCAGCGGACGGTCCTATCGAGCCAGAAGCACCGCCTCGACATGATGTTCAACGAGACGGCCGAGGACAGTCCACGCCGCATTGTCTTCCAGCGCCAGCGAATGCGCGTCAACCGCGCCATCGAGGACATCGACCGGTACGGCGAGTCCGTCACCGAGGCACGTGTTGCACTATCGACCATGAGGGACACCACCCGTGTCATTCACCGCCAGGGCGACACACGTCTCCTGGCAGCGACGTTCCTCGATCCGGTCGTCCCATCGCGCGTCCGGGAGGCCGTGGAGCACGATGCCTTCATGATCGTCCGCATCGAGTCCACTCCCACGGGCGCGGATCCGCTGCACGTTCAGGAAACGACGACCGTGACAACCGCATCGTATGTCGAACCCTGCGACCCGTAGCACACCGCTGCGCACAGCCAACTCAGCCGGGGGCGGACTATCGGTCCGCCCCCGATTTCATTTTTACATGGTTCCGGCTTGCCCCCGATCGGTGGGATGCGCGATTGCCGTGGGCGACACCCAACACGCGCGGGGAGGGCGGGCGGGCGTGGGTTGTGATGGATACCCGCCCCGCAGCGTTCAGTGGCGTTCATCCGCCGACCGAGACGCCGCTGGAGCTTGTCGCACCAAGTGATGGCGTCTAGCATGGCTCGGTATGCGGCATGCGACGCCGCGCGCACGACGGAGGAATCATGTCGGTCCACCACGCTGTCACCATCATGGCCATTTGTGCGTCGTTGGATCTCGCGTCCGCTCAAGAGCCGGCGAGCGTCGAGACGATCCTCGAACGGGTGGAAGCGCGGGGCGACGCGATCGAGGACATTCGTTGCGCGGTGGAGTTTCGGGAGGAAGATCGCATCACCGACGACGTCACCAAGCGATCCGGCACGATCCTCTTCAAACGCAAGAAGCCGAACCCGATCTTTCTGATCACATTCGTGAAGACCGTGCAGGCCGGGCAGGTGCACCGCAAGAAACTGTGGTACCGCTTCGACGGGCGCTACCTCTACGAAGCGCTGGAGCGATCAAAATCGATCATCAAGCGGGACTACGCCCCCCCGGGGACCGAGATCGACTTGTTCGACATGGAGAAAGCCCCGTTTCCCATCCCGTTCGGACAGAAGAAGGACGAGATTCTGAAACACTTTGACGTGGTGATCGGCCCCGGCGGCCAAGGCGCGCCGGCGGACACTGATCAACTGATCTGCACGCCCAAGCCGACGAGCAAATTCGCCAAGGACAACAGCAAGGTGGAATTCTACGTTTCGCGCGCGCTGCACCTGCCGGTGCGCATCGTGATGACGTCGAATCCGCCGGACAAGGAACTGACGGCGGACTTTCCCGACCTCTCCACCGGTTCGATCAACACGAATCTCGACGACTCCAGCTTTGCATTGCCGCGGGAAACGAAGAAATACACCACGGCCGAGGAATAACCGATGCCCGAGACAATGACGGCCGTTCGCAAGGTCAAACCGGAACGCGGACTGGTGGTCGAGGAGATACCTCTTCCGCAAGTCGGCCCGGAGGACGTTCTCGTTCAGGTGGAGGCGGCCGGCATCTGCGGGACCGATCTGCACATCTGGAACTGGGATCGGTGGTCGTCCCGGCGGATCAAGCCGCCGCTGACCTTGGGGCACGAGTTCGCCGGCACCGTGGTCGAGGTGGGCAAGCGGGTGTCGACCGTGGAGGTCGGGGAGTACGTGTCGGCCGAGTCGCACATCACGTGCGGAATGTGCTATCAATGCCGCACGGGCCAAGCCCACATGTGCCCGAACACGGTGATCATCGGCGTCGACCGCGAGGGCGGGTTCGCCGAATACGTGGCCGTTCCCGAGAAGGTGATCTGGCGCAACGATCGCAGCAAGATCCCGCCGGAGATCGCGTGCCTGCAGGAACCGTTCGGCAACGCGGTGTTTTCCACGATGAATCAGGACATCACCGGGCAGTCGGTGTGCGTGCTCGGATGCGGACCGATCGGGTTGTTCAGCATCGGCATCGCCAACGCATCGGGCGCGTCACGCGTGTTCGCCTCGGATGTCAATCAGTTTCGGCTCGATCTTGCGACAACGATGGGCGCCCAGCAGGTGTTCAATCCGACTGCGTTCCCGGAGGAGGGAGACGGCAACATCGTAGAAGCGATGGTCGCCGCCAACGGCGGTTTCGGCGTCGACATCGTCCTGGAGATGAGCGGCGCTCCGGCGGCGATCAACACGGCGTTCAAAGCCGTGCGCAACGGTGGGGTGGTGGTTCTGTTCGGCATCCCCGCCAAGCCGGTCGAAATCGATGTGGCCGAAAACATGATCTTCAAGAACCTCACCGTGCATTCGCTCAACGGCCGTCGCATCTTCGACACGTGGTACAAGACACGGTGGCTGCTGAGCGAGGGTGTCGTCGACGTCCGGCCCCTAATCACAAAGACGATCTGCCTCGAAGACACCAACGACTCCATGCCTCTGCTCGAAGAGGGTAAGGCCTGCAAACTGGTGGTCATCCCCGAGCACAAGTCGGCGCCGAAGATCGCCGAACCGGCGAGTGCCAAGACTCCCGATCCGAACATCCGCGGGTCGGTTGCGCACCGTTAGCCGGGGAGCACCCGTCGTTCGACAGACGCGGTCTTGGTTAATCGGCTCCCCGGTTATACATTGTGCGCGGTGGCGACAAGCGAGAAGGCAGACATCGTAATCATCGGAGCGGGCTTCGCCGGCGCGGCGACGGCCTTCCATCTTGCGCGCGCCGGGCGTCGGCGCGTCGTCGTTCTGGAACAAGAGGCCGTCCCGGGCGTACACTCCTCCGGGCGAAACGCGGCGATCATTCGGGAGGAGGGTGTGGACACCGTTCTGCGTCCACTGATGGCGGAGGGTGCGGCGTTTGTGCGGCGTGGCGAGTTGGCCGAGTTTCAACGCTGCGGCGTGATGCTCCTGGGGATGGGCGACGAGGTCGTAGGCCCGCGTTTCCCTCGTGCCCGAGGAATCGGACGGTGGTGCCCCAACGACGGCACGGTTGATGTCGCGCGATTGCTCGGAGGGTATCTCTCGGGGATCGATGTCCGATTCGGCACGCGAGTGATCGGCTGGTCGAGCGGCGCCAGCCAGCTCGCCGTTGAAACCAAGACCGGAGAGATCACCTGCGACCTCGTAGTCAACGCGGCCGGTCCGTGGGCGGGGGTTTTGGGCGACCTACCGCTCACGGCAATGAACCGCCATCTTTTCACCACGACGCCGATCGATTGGGTCGATCCCGGCTGGCCTTGCGTATGGGACACTGACGGCGGGCTCTACTTCAGGCCGGAATCGGGCGGGCTGCTGTTGAGCTGTTGCGACGAAACGCCCGCCGCGCCTGGGGATTACGCCGAGGATCCGGCGATGATCGACGAGCTGGCCGGCAAAGTTGCGGGCGCTCAGCCCGACTTGGGCGCGTTGTCAATCCGCACGTCGTGGGTGGGGCAACGCGTCTTCGCGAGTGATCGGAGATTCGTGATCGGTTTCGATCCGCGAGACGCCCGCGTGTTCCACGTGGCCGGTCTCGGCGGACACGGGGTAACGGCGTCGTTCGCATTGGGGCGTCTCGCGGCAGAACTGATCGGGCGCGCAGGCAACGGCGAAGAACCCTCACTGGCACCTGCGCGCCTCTTGTAATGCCGCAAGACCGCTCGTCTATCGACGGCGGCTGGTGCCTTTCATCTCCATGGTCTTCATCAGGCCGCCCATAGCGTATTCGGCCCAGCACCACTCCATGGTGTTGTCGTCGATCATCTTGACGCAACCTTTGCCGGTCGTCTTGCCGTGTGGACCATGCGACGTGAACCGCATCTTCCAGGTGTTGGTTTTGTCGTTGTGCCAAGACTCACCGGTGCCAATGGAACCCATGGTGTCGACCCACGTGCTGCGATACCGCTTGGCGTGGGAGTCGTACGTCCAGGTCTCAACGCCGGTCATCTCGCCGAGCTCGGCCATGTTGAACGTGCCACGACTGACGAGGAACCACCCGTCTCCGTCCCATTTCGCTTCGTTCGTCCCGTGGGTCTTGAGCACCTCATCGAGCCCCGCGATGGTGGCCTCGCCCTCGAATTCCCACTTGCCCGCAAACGCGTTCAGCTTGTCGAGTTCCGGCGGTCGCTGATGCGTCATCGCCTTCATGTCGTCGAGGGTCATCTTGGGCATGCAACCGGTCAAAACGACGCTGGAGAAGCACACCAGCGATGCACAAACAACACTTCGTCGCAACATTTCTCTTCTCCTTGCCAGATGGGTTGATTACCGAACCGAGTGCGCATCGTAACCTCCGGGGAATCGGTCCGCAACGGAACGCGGCGCGGCGCCGGGTCGACTCGCCCGCGTTACGAGGACCGTGACATGGATGAATCCCGTGCGTTGCGGTAACATCTTTCCAATCATGATGAACACTGAGACTCTCCACACACGTTGCATTGCCGCGACGATCTTCCTGCTGGCACTCACCGCCGCGCGGTCTTCCGTCGCCCAGGACGCGCCGCCGTCCGCGCAAGATACTGCCGAGTCGCAGACCGACGACGCGCACGAGCGGAGTCCCGCGAACGGGGAAGCCAAGAGGACGCTGGACCTGAGTAACCCGCGCGCCACGATGCGCACGTTTCTCGTGGCGATTCAGAACGCCGACGCCGACCAGCCGGAGCGCATCGACGACGCCGTTCAATGCATGGATACCACCGAGATCGAAGACGAAGGCCGGGGCGAGCGTGCCCGTTCGCTGGCGCGCCGGCTGCACGCCGTGATCGACGGGGTCGGCGTAAAACTCGACGACATCCCCACCGACAGCGAGCGGGAATTCGTCTTTCACATCGTCGAGGGGAGCGACGGTCCCCGGCCGGCGATTCGGCTCACTCCGAATCCCGACTCCGGGCAGTGGCGTTTCACCACGCTAACGCTCGCGTCGATTCCCGCGCTCGAGGAATCCCTGAAGGCGACCGAACCCGCGAAGCCGGACACGAATGCGGAAGTGCCCGCGGCGCGCCGATCACCGCGCGCAACGATGGAGACGTTCCTCAACGCGATGAACGCCGATCCCGCTGACCTCGATGAGGCCATCATGTGCTTCGACCCCACCGGGCGGGATCAGGAAGCGTGGGGCGCTCAGGGCAACGCCCTCGCCAGGAAGCTCAAGAACGTCATGGACAAGATCAAGCTCGTGGTCTTATCGGAGATCCCGGAGTCGGCCGACGGCGAGCCGTACGTCTGGTGCAGCGGCGAGAAGGGCAACATCGTCATCGGTCGAATCGCCGAGGTGGACGCGGCACTCAAGCCCGACTGGCGGTTCACCCCGAAGAAGAACGAGTGGCGATTCACGCCTCAGACGACCGACACGCTCGATGCGCTGTACAAGGAGTACGAGGACCGGACGATCATCCGGGAGCTGCAGGACGCGGGCGTTCAGGAGGAACTGACCCTGGGGTTGCGTCTGCAGCGGCTCATGCCGACGTGGCTTCGGCACGAGTACTTCCACCTCCAAGGATGGCAGTGGAGCGCGCTGGCCGCCCTCCTGCCCCTCGGATGGGTCATCAAAATCTTCGCCGGCGGCATCGCGACACTCATGCTCCGCCTCTGGCTGCGCAGCAAGAAGTTCGACATTGACCGCGACAAGCAGTCCCGGGCGATGGGCTCGTTCGGCGCGGTGGCCGCGGTGCTGGCTTGGTACATCGCAATCCACCAACTGGAGCTGCCCGCGGGGCTTTTTGGAGTGCTCTTCAGGGCGACGCAGTTGGCGTTCGCCGTGACGGCCGTGTGGGCGGGCTATCGCGTCGTCGACGTGCTCGGCGGATACATCGCCAGCAACAAGGACGTTCGACTCACGCAGATGGATGAGGTACTCATCCCGCTGCTCAGCAAGATTCTCCGCATGCTCGTCGTTCTCGTCGTCGTGCTCATCGTGCTGAACTGGGCTGGCTATGAACCCACCACGGTGTTCGGCGTTCTCGGCATCGGCGGCATGGCGCTGGCATTCGCGTCGCAGGACACGCTGGGCAATTTCTTCGGCTCGATCACGGTGCTTTTCGATCGGCCGTTCGGTATCGGCGACTGGATCGTAATCGGTGACATCGAGGGCACCGTCGAGCGCGTCGGTTTCCGGTCGACGCGGGTGCGGACGTTTTACAACTCCGTCGTAACGATACCGAACTCCAAGATGGTCAACTCCCACGTCGACAACTACGGGGCGCGTCAGTTTCGCCGCGTCCGCATCATGCTTTCGATCACCTACGCCACGCCACCCGAGCGCATCGACGCCTTCTGCGAGGGTATCCGCGAGCTCATTCGACTCCATCCCTACACGCGCAAGGACTACTACCACGTCTACTTCAACCAGTTCGCCGCGTCGTCGCTGGACATCCTCCTCTATACGTTCTTCGAAGTTCCCGACTGGGGCACCGAGCTGCGCGAGCGTCACCGGCTCTTCGTGGACATCATGCGATTGGCCGAACGGCTCGGCGTCGAGTTCGCCTACCCCACGCAGACCCTGTGGATCGAACGGGACAAGGGCGAATCGGCCGCCGTTCGAGGCGTTTCTATAGCACCGGGCGAGGACGACCCGGACACCATCGGCGTTGACACCGCGGCGAAGACGTTTGCGGACGCTTACGGCGAAACGAAGGGGCTTCGCGCTCCCGTCGTAATCGACACCATTCCGCGATCCAGACGAGCCCGCCAAACCAACAGCGGAGACTCAACGGACGCTACGTGATGCCCCGCGGGGCGATTGCCGCCGCGCATGATGAAGGGCGGTCCGCAGCACTACGCCGCGAACCGCCCGGTGTGTATCAGTGTCGATCGAGAGGGGAAACTACGAAGCCGAGCCGGAAACCGTCTCGACAATCGCTCGGAGTTTCCGCTGGGCCAGAAGCAGCTTCGCCGTCTTCTCGCATCCGGTCTTCTCGTCGCCGACCACGTACGTGACTTCCTTGCCGGATTCCTTGCACGTCTTGGCACAGGGCACGGCCTTGCCTTCGGACATGAAGGTCATCTTCACCGTGGCAGCGGCCTTCTCGGCCTCCTCGGCGAGCTTCATGGCCTTCGCCCGATCCTCGATATTGAAGCCGGCCAATCGGTACGTGACATTGGTCTTCGCCTTCTTGGCGGCCGCCTCAGCGGAGACCGGGCACCTGAAGCGCTCCTCGCCGGCCACGAACTGCACCTCGACCAGTTCCTTGGCACGACTCTCGAGCACCTCGACGAGCGCTTCTGTGGCACTGCCTTCACCGTCGTAAGCCTTGCCCGCCACCATGTAGACGATGGGCTTCTTTGATTCCTCGGCCTTCGCCGATGCCGTCATGTGACACCCCGTCTCGAAGTCACCGATGCGGTACGTCATACCGGGCATCGAGGCGAGGACCTTATTCGCGCCCTTGGACCCGCACTTGGACGCACAACCCTTCTTGGATCCTGCGAGCTCGCCCTTCTTCGCGTGGCAGGGCATGTCGGCCGCACTCTTGGCGAGCTTGGCATCCTTCGCGCCTTTGGAACAACAACCCTTCTTCGCACCGACGGTCGTGTCCGACTTTTCGGCGACTGTTTTTGCGCGCTTCTTCCCGCACGGCTGTTTGCAGTTGGGACCCGCAAGGGCCGAAGCCGCAAAACCGACCGCCATCACGCAAGCTAGACTGACACTACGCTTCATGTTCATACCCACTGTCAACTCCAATCGATTAAGGCTCGTCTACGAGAGGCAACCCCGCCCCATGCCGAAACTATACACGATCACGTCGGCCGAAACCAAGCACCGCCTCGAACCCAACCCGCTCGGCGGACAAAAACCCCTCGGGCGGAGTTCTATCGCGGTTGTAAGCAGTTGTACATGCTGTATTTGCCGCGGACTGGAGAAGCCTGCGGGATCCCTGATCGGCGGTCGTCCCCGCTCGGCGGACAACAGAAACGGCCGCGCTGCACTCATGCGAAGCGCGGCCGATCGAGCATATCGCGATGGTCCAACGGACGCGGTGTGACGAACTACGGCTTGAAGCCGTAGATCACGTAGGCCTCGCCCGCGTTCTTGATTCCGTTGCCGGTAACGTCCAGACGAACGTCGGCCAGGATGGAACCCAGGATGAAATCGTCCTTCCCGTCGTTGTCGATGTCCCCGATGGTGGCGATCCCACGTGATCGCCCAAAGCGACCGTCCTTGGCCGAGATACCGCCCTGGCTCGTGTTGTTCGCAACGCCGCCGCCGAGGTAGTCGCCGTTGATGGCGTCGCGGTCGCCGCGACGGCCGACGAAAATCGCGCCTTTGAGGTTGCTCTTGCCCAATTCGGCGATATCAACGTTTCCGGTGGGCACGTTGCCAAGATCATTGGCACCGAGGATCAGGTAGACCAGGCCGGCGTTCAGAAGTTGATCGTACGCATCAGCGGGGCCGCCGTTCGGCGTGCCCTCGCGGCTGGTTACATCATCCGCGACACCATTGTGATCGAGATCCAGACCCAGGTTGAGGAATGAAATCTGGTCGTTGGCGTCGAACGGAGTGGAATCAAAGATCGGTGACGCATTCGGCGCGGAAACCAAGAGGTCGTTGGTGCCATCGCCATCGACATCACCTGCGTTGGCGACGTTGAACCCAAAGTTGCCGCTCGGATACATACCCGAAATCCGCACAGCCTGACCGTTGGCGATCAGTGTCTGGACCGGCAAGCCGCCGCCAGGTGTGGCCACGTCCGTGCCGCCGAAGATAACGATGACTTCGCCGGTGAGCGCTCCCGGAAGACCGGGAGCCCCTATGACCAAGTCGCCGAAGCCGTCATGATTGAAATCCAACTCCGCGGCCACGCTGCTGCCGAACTTCGTCTGCGGATCCCCGATGAGGTATGCACCGTCAAGCCGTGTGGGATCGGAAGGAGGCAACGTGAGCTTCTCGAGCACGTAGTCGCCCTCGAGCAAATCGGCCCGTCGGTACACGAGATAGACGGCACCGTCGGAGGGGGCGGTTTCGGGTCCGGGCGCACCTACCACGAAGTCGGCCCGGGTGTCACCATTCACGTCCGGCACACCGACGAGGATCTCGATGTGCTCTCCCGCCTTGCCGACAATCGTGAGCCCCGCGAACGGGGTCTCCGCCTCAAACGGCGTATCTTCACGACGCTCGAGCCTCGGCACCATCCCACCCTCCAGTTGCATGAACCCGGGGTTGGGCGTGCCCGCGTAGCTGCGCTCATGGACGACGTACTGGTGCGGTTTCGGTGGTATGCGGCCCGTCGGTGCAGGCTCCCAGTAATTGAGGTTCCTGAACATGTACGCGACGCCTGAATCGGGAACGATACCGCACGCCCCGCCGCACGCACCCGGTATTCCAAACTGGCAATTCGACCCGTCCGGACATTGTTCCGCCAGCGTTGCGAGTGACGCGAGCGCCGGTGTCTCATTCACGGATCCCGTCCGCATCGGCGAGCTGACGATCAGGAAGAACTCACCCGGCTGATCACCGGCGCTCACAGTGACCGAAGTGCCGAATCGGTCATCCTGGCCGCGGCCGACGGTGCGCGCGCCCAGCGGTTCCAGCGGGACATTCATCAACGCGCGTTCCACCGCGAGGGTTGGATCCGTGGGGTCGTAGATGCGGTCGGGATAGAAGCCGCTGCCGACGCTGTACCCGAGCGTGTCGCCGTTCTCGCAGATGCTGTCACCCGCCGGATTGAGACAGTTGTTCGGCAAGACCATATTGGCGCAATCGCAGAACACGTTGGGCGTGAACGGGTCCAAGAGATTGACGGTCAGCACGATCGGACACCCTACGGACGCCGCCGGGTCGACCGGGAGGCCCTCCAGCACATCACGCTCGTTCACCGGACACAAGCTCGGCGTGGGGCAGATTCCCGACGTGATCGGGTACGGATCCGACAGCGTCGCACTGAAACCGTGCATCGGATCGATCCACGTCTCCGCCCGATCGTCGGTCTCCGGTTCGAAGACCGAGCCGTTGCACCGGCTGCACTCACCCAAGTCCTCGGGATCCGCGCCGTCCCGCGCCGTGCCCTCCGCGTAGGCTTGCATGTCCACGAACCACCCGTGGACATCCGGAATACCACCGCCGGGCAGCAAGTTTACGCCACCATCGATTGCGCGGCACGGATCTTGTCCCCACGCCCCGTCGGGAGCGGGGGTGTTCTCCGGCTCGGGAACGGGGAAGTCCTCACCCCAAAGCTGCCCCTGGAGAAATCGCTGCCCGACGAGGTCCAGACTGATGCGGGCGCCTCCGGTGTGGGCGCCAAGCCCGGTGTTCTTGCTGGTCACGACCACCACACCACCGTTCAGGAACTGCCCCCGTCGGTCACACCATCCGCCGAATCCCGCGGAGTTCACACGCGGGATGCCGAAGACCAACTCGCCCACGCCGTCGCCGTCGGCATCGGGAGCGACGATAACGGTGGACAAGCCGTCGGTGTCGTCGTCAAAGAACATGGCACGCACGCCGCGAAAGACGACGCCCGGCATCAACGGCGAACTGGTGGCGTTGAGATTCCGCCGTCCCGTCGGCCGTGTCGCTGAACCCGCGATGAGGTAAGCCTCACCGATGCCGACGCCCGACGGGTTGATGAACTGCGGCTTGGCGTAGCGCGCGACGACCAGGAAATCGTCGACCCCGTCCCCGGTGAAGTCCTCATTCCCAACAAAGTCGGAACCGGCGTTGTCCTCAACGTTGACGCCCTCCAGGACGATTCCGTCGAGTTGCTGAGCCGAGTTACCCGGCGCAGCATCGATGCTCCCCATCCAGTGGATCGGCGGCAGCGTCGAGCGGCGAACCTTGTTCGAAGCGTAGGAGCTGATGGTCTCGTTGAGCCCGTCGGTGATGAACGCACCGATAGCATACGAAACGCCCTTTTCCAACGCGGTAACATCCAACTGAACCGTCGTGGTTGAGGAGAACCCGGTGGCGAAAAACACCTCGTCGCGAACCTGAGTGATATCACCCGGATCGAAGAGCCCATCGCGATCGAAGAACACTTCGACCCGATCCTCCGGGCCTTCAAAGACTTCGGCGTCGATGGTGATCGTAACGGTGTCATTGTCAAACACCGTATGGATCGGCGGCAGCTGCGCGGTCGGCGTAGCGACCGTGATGGTAGGCGGCCGAGCGCTCGTGGGAGCGTTCACGAACGTCGCGATCAGGTTGATGTTCGATGAAACACGAACCTGAATGACACCCACGTCTACGGCGCCGGACTCGATGAGTTCGACGTCACCAACCCACTTGTCAAATTCCTTCCCGGCGGGAACGATCGCGGTGACCGTAACGAGCGTGCCGCGCTCGTAGAAACCGGAGCCGAGTCCGCCGATGACGATCACCTCGAGCAGCGAGGCGCTGGCGTTGTCGTTTCCGTTATCGTTTCCGTTATCGTTGGTGTTCTCGTTTCCGTTGTCGTTGTCGTTGCCGATGGCCACGTCATCGCCGTTGTCGTTGTCGTTGTCGGCGATGGTGTCGTCCCCCGGCGCGCTGCCGCCACCGAGTGAACCGTCGTCGGTCAGGGAGGTGAACACGGCCGTCACGGTCACGCCCTCGCCGGCACTCACCGTGATCGAGTTGCTGTTGCTCGCGCTGCCGACGAACCCGTCGAAGCGGAACCCGTCCGCCGGCGTCGCGGTCAGCGTTGCGAATCTCCCGGTGTCGTCGCACTGGACGTCGACTTCGCCCGAACCTTCGACGACCACGTCCACGAGGCACTCACCCGACGCCGGTGGCGCAGGTCTGGTGTCGGTAGCGTCGCCTGCCTCGGTCGCCGCGTTGTTGATTCCACCGTTCTGGGCAAATGGACATCCAACCACCAGAACCAGCGCGCAGCTCAGGCAGCAAACAGATAGAAGAAACAGTATTCGGGTTTTCATGGAGGGCACCTCGTCTTCAAGCACTGGCGTTACGCGCCAGAATCCATCACCGCCTCGTTCGTCAACCAGCGACCGAGGCCCGACGTAAGCCTCTGTCCGATAAGACACTAGGCCGCCGGCAATCCGGGACCAGCACCAATGACCAAGCTGCCCGCCGCGGCTTTGGAGTGTTGGCCAGTATGTCACCTTATCCAGCACCAAGTGCAATATCAACTGCGCAATAATACAGGCGGGCAAGTGTCCAGATAAGCGGTCAACGGACCTCGGCATCGCCGAAATCTGCCTCGCCAGGCCGAAAAAAGGGGGGGGGGCGACGGAGACGCTCGCGCGCGCGGCGAGCCCACAGCGGGGGCAAACGGGTCCACCACGGCCTGCTGTGGAGCGTGGATCGCGGCGTCGCCGCTAGCAGGCGCCGCGCACGAACACACCCAGGGTGCGGAGCAGGATCATGATATCGAGCTCGA
Source organism: Phycisphaerae bacterium (assembly GCA_029260255.1). Lineage (GTDB taxonomy): Bacteria > Planctomycetota > Phycisphaerae > UBA1845 > UBA1845 > OFTM285. The sequence goes on along the minus strand of JAJDDR010000518.1, from coordinate 12,757 downwards.
GCGACATGTTCTTGATGTAGTAGAGGTCGAACTGGAGCTTGCGCTTGGCGTCCTCGATCGAGGATCCATACCGGAAGCCGATTTGCGCCCAGCCGGTGATGCCCGGTTTGACCAGGTGGCGTTCGTTAAAATAGGGGATGTGCTCGCAAAGTCGGACCACGAAGTCGGGTCGTTCCGGCCTCGGACCCACCAGCGACATCTGTCCGATGAGCACGTTGTAGAGTTGCGGGAGTTCGTCGAGACGCGACTTGCGCAACAGTCGCCCGACACGCGTGGCGCGCGGATCGTTCTTGGTCGCCCAGACCGGCGTCTTGCTCTCGGCACCCGGTTTCATGGTCCTGAACTTGTGCAGCCGGAAGGGCTGCCCGTTCTGGCCGATGCGTGTCTGGGCGTAGAAGACGCGTCCGCCATCGTCCAACTTGACGAGCAGCGCAATGATGGGCAGCAGAGGCAGGGCAACGACCGCACCGATCGCCGACAGCACGATGTCGAACGCTCTCTTCAAAGCTTGGCGGCGTTGGCAATGGACCTGGAGGTCCGCGAAGAGGAACCAGTGTGGCGTGATCTCGTCGACCAGGACTTGCCCCGTCGCCTTTTCATAGAAGGTCGCCTCATTCGTCACTCGGCAACCTCGGCGAAGGCACGGCAAGGCGACATTCATCACGTGCGGGTCGGTCGCGGGCTCGGCACCGACAACGATGTCGTCGATGGCATGACGCTGGCATACCTCGGGCAGGTCCGACGTGCTTCCCAAGCACCGGATCTCGCCAATGGACGCCTGCGACTGCGGCGTGTCGTCGACGTATCCGATCAGGCGATACTCGCTCAGGAAGCCGTCCCGAAACGCGCGAACCAGCGAGTTGGAAAGCACGCCCGGGCCGACGAGCACGAGATTCCGCCGCAAGCGGTGCAGCGCGTAGCACGCGACCAGCCGCATGCTCCCGCCGCACACCGCGAAGCAACCGATGGCCGTGCCCGTCACGCGACGACTGATGGTCGTGTACATGAGCACATAGATGACGGCGTGCGTGATCGCGCCCGCGGTGAGCGCCGTCAGCATGACGCGGGTGAGGATGCGCGATCGGCTCGACACGGCCTCGCGCTCGTAGAGCCCGAACACGAGACCCGCAAACACGAATGCCGCGAACAGAATGCCTCCGCCCTGCCACATGGGCACGTGCGCGAGCGGAGGATACCGACCGTTCACAAAATGGCTGAAGCCGAGATACGTACCGACTCCGATCAGCACCACGTCGAACAGCACCCACGTTCCCATTGGAAGCAATGAGAACACGCCTCCGATGCTGCACAGTAGGTGGGGGCGTGGTCTGGCGATCGATTGCACGGGTGCGACCATCGGTGCCGATGCCGCTCCGCGTGCGAGTATTCCCTTCCTGCCGAGAGCAGCCTGCGTTCCCATCGAGGGCTCCAAGTCGGATTCAGCGGTCTCTACCCAGCAATCGGATAACGGACTTTGCAACGTGAGTGGAAGCGCCGGCGAAATCGGCATGATCCGAATGTGGCGCGGGATCGCGCCTCACGCGTCGACGGCACCTCGCGCGGGACCGATAACCGGGTCAGGATTGCATATCGCCGGCGATGTCCCGTCCGAGATGGAACAAAAACGGAGAGTTACCGGTGTTTTTTTTGACCAGTCGCGACGATCCGTACCCGATATCGGACATGAGGATCGACGCTCGATCAGAGCTTACTCGTTGTGACCCTTTGAGTCGTGGCGGCCACGCAGATGAAGACAAGAGCCCTCATTGTTAACGCAGCCCTTTGGACACTCGCATCGAGCGGTTGCCACCAGCGCCACAAGGAGCAACTGGCGCTCGAGCAGGTGGTGCTCCCCGCGAACGCGGGCTTCTCGACCGTTCCGGACGGCGCCACCGCGGCACGCAAGAACAGCTACGTCACGCTGGTCTCCGGCCGAACCGACGGGATGTTCCCTCGCTCTCTGGGCGTCGCGCGCGTGGCCACCCCGGAGTACTCGCCTGCCGAGTTCGATTCGACCCCGCACCTCGCGATGGAGCCGGTCAACGAGTTGAGCGGCTGGATGAGCCTCTTTGACGACATCTGGGCGGTATCGGAGGTGTTTCCTATCACGTATCCGACGCGCGTGGATCGCCGGACGTCCGCGGAGACGCTGGTCGAGTACGCTCGTTCGGACGGCGCCGGGCTGTGCTTGATCTACGAAATCACCACCTCACGCGAGGGCGATCTGTCGGTTGTCGACGTCCAGGGTTCGCTGTACGACGCGGAAAGCGGAGCACAGCTGATAGAGGCGCACGCCGACGCGCGTGTTCGCGACCAAACCGAGGATCAGCTCCCCCCGCCGCCGCCGGCGGACCGCATCGACATCGACGAGCGTCACATCGATCCGTTGTTCATCGCACAGAGACGGTTCCGGGAACTCATGCGCGACGCCGTTCTCGAACTGATCGCCCGGGACCGGAAAACCGTCGCGCCGCCCCGCCCGAAACGGCGTGTCACTTCCGATGCCGCCGCATCGGACCGGCGCCCGACGCGCATCCCGGACTGAATCCCCTCGCCGAGCGTACCTCTGGTCGTCATTTGCGCTGCGACCACTCGGCGCCTGCATACTTCGGCATAAGCGCCTCCGCGCGTTTCGATTCGTCATCGGATCGCGCGCCGGCAACGATGTCAACCGCAAGCCGTTCGGCGAGCGCGCTCACCAGTCGCGCTCTTAGCGTACGCCCGTCGATGCCGAGCGGTTCGAGTTCGGCGGACGGTTGCTGCTCAAACCGCCGGCGCAAGATGATTGACCCGTGCTGGAGAATCGCATTTCGCGTCCGCCGCTGCGCGCTGCCGGCCAGCTTGTCCGTCCCGATGAGCACGTCGAATCGATGCCGGCGGGCGAAGCAGAAGAACGGTCCCTTCGCCGCACCCGACCCGTCGTCGGAACCGTCCCGATGGGCGGCGACGTCTTGTTCGGCAAGACACGCAATCAGCGCGTCGTGTACAAGCTCGTAGAGCGCATTCGGCTTGCCGCGCGCGATCGAGTGGCAGGTGGGCAACACGACGGAGTACGTCAACTCGCGATCATGCAGGATGGCGCCGCCCCCGGTCTGCCGCCGCACAACGGGCATGTCACCGGCCGGCGGCGGCAGGGATTGGTAGTCGCGGTGGTGTTGGAAGTAGCCGAGTGAAACGGTCGGCTCGGACCATTCGTACAGGCGAAGGGTTGGCGGCAGTTCACCTTCACCGACCATGATCAACAACGCCTCGTCTCGCGCCATGTTGACTGGTCCCGTGGAGGTCGCATCGTCGAGCAGGCGGATGCGAAGATCGCCCGCGTTCTGCGAGACCGGTTGTCTGCTGTTGCTCGTCACGAAGCCGATGAATACCCGACCGGCGTCACCGGACGCAAGGCGCACCGCCGTCTCGGACGACTGGGATGGATCAATCGGTAACTCTACAGCGGTTGCCAGCGCACGTTGGGCTTGCGGCTTGCGGTGACCTCGTCGAGGCGCTTGACCGGGGTAGTATGCGGCGCCGTTTTGACGATCTCGGGATCGGAATCGACCTCGTCGGCGATCGCGTGCAGCGTCTCGGCAAACGCGTCCAACGTGGCGAGCGATTCCGTTTCCGTCGGCTCGATCATCAGACAGTGGTGAATGGGCCAGCTCATCGTCGGTGGATGAAAGCCGTAGTCGATGAGCCGCTTGGCGATGTCCAACTCGGTCACGTCGCTGTTCTCGAACTTCGGGACGGTGATGAACTCGTGTGCGTAGGGCGGCGGAAACGGCATGTGGAAGCGGTCCTTCAGGCACGCGGCCAGGTAGTTCGCCGACAGAACCGCCTTGCGCGCCACGTCGAGCAGGCCATCGGCACCCAGGCTCCGGATGTAGGTGTACGCCCGCACGAGCACGCCGACCTGGCCATAGTACGACCGCACCTTGCCGATGCTCTTCGGGCGTTCGTAGTCCCAATCGAACGTGCCATCCTCGCGAAGAACGACCTGCGGCACCGGAAGAAACGGTCTCAGATGCTCGGCAACGCCCACCGGCCCCGCGCCCGGTCCGCCGCAGCCGTGCGGCGTGCTGAACGTCTTGTGGGTGTTGAAGTGCATCACGTCGACACCGAACGACGCCGGTCTGGAGATGCCCAGAAGCGCGTTCATGTTGGCGCCGTCAAGGTAGAGCTGGGCGCCCTTGGCGTGCAGGATGCCGGCGATGTCCACTATCTGCTCATCGAACACACCGACCGTGTTCGGGTTGGTTATCATCAACGCCGCGGTGTGCTCGTCGACCTGCGCGCGCAGATCGTCGAGGTCAACGCGGCCGTCCGGCCTTGATTTCACCGTGCACGCATCGCAGGCGCACATCGCGCACGTAGCGGGATTCGTTCCGTGCGCGGAATCGGGGGCCAACACCTTGCCGCGAATCTCGCCGCGGCTGCGGTGGTATGCGTTGATGATCATCAGCCCCGTCATCTCGCCCTGCGCGCCCGCCGACGGTTGAAGAGTCACTTCCGCCAATCCGGAAATCTCCTCCAGATCCGTTCGCAGTCGATGAAGCAGTTCGAGCACACCCTGAGCGTCGGCCACGTCCTGGTACGGGTGCAGATCGGTGAAGCCGGGCAGGCCCGCAGCTTTTTCGTTGACCCTCGGATTGTACTTCATCGTACAACTTCCGAGCGGGTAGAAGTTCTCGTCGACGCTGAACAGGCGATGGGCCAGACGCTTGTAATGACGCACAAGATCCAGCTCGCCGATCTCCGGCAGCCCGGGCGCTGCGGCCGCGAAGGACTCCGCACCCAGCGCGGCGATGCGATCCACCGGCGGCACGTCGGATTCACCGATGGCCGCGGCACAGCTGCCGGGGGCGCCAATCTCAAACAGGAGACGAGATTCGCTCGCCGATTTCGGCTTGCAGGTCGAGGATTCCGGCGTCGCGACTCTCATCTACTCCTCCATGCACAGCGCGTGTACAAGCGCGTCGATCTGAGCCTTGGTTCGTTGCTCCGTAACCGCGACCATGAAGCAGTCGTGCAGGTCCTCGAACCACCGCGCCAACGGGACGCCCGCTAGAATATCGTGGGCACGGCAGTGGCGTAGCACTTGGTCCACGGGGCGCGCCGTTCGCACGACAAACTCGCGGAAGAACGGACCGCCGAATCGCAACTCGTATCCGTCGAGCCCGGCAATCTCGGCCGCGGCGTAGTACGCCTTGTCCAGGCACTGCTCCGAAACGCGTCGCAGCCCGTTCTTGCCCAGGGCGGCCATGTGTACGGCCGCGCGCAGGGCGAGGAGTCCCTGATTGGTGCAGACGTTGCTCGTGGCCCGCTCGCGCTTGATGTGCTGCTCGCGCGCCTGGAGCGCAAGACAGAACCCGCGTTTTCCATCGGCGTCGTGGGCGACGCCGACGATGCGCCCGGGCATTTTCCGCAGGTACTTCTCGCGGCAAGCGAAGAAACCACAGTGGGGGCCGCCGTACTGCATCGGGATGCCGAGCGGCTGAACGTCGCCGACGGCGATATCCGCCCCAAGATCTCCAGGACGCTTCAAGAGACCGCAACTAACCGGATCCACGCTCTGGATCACCAGCGCGCCTTCGTTGTGGGCCAACCGCGCGATCTCCGCTACGCTCTCGATGAGCCCGAAGAAATTCGGCGACTGAATCACGACCGCCGCCGTGGCATCGTTCAACTCGGCCTCGAGCGCGGCAACGTCAATCGTCCCGTCCACATGACCGATACGCACCGGTTCGATGGGTTGCTCGTAGACAAGCGTCCGCAACACGTTGACGGCGTCCGGGTGAATCGCGGACGACACGAGGACACGCTTTCGTTTCGTGACGGTCGCCGCCATCAGCACCGCTTCGGCCACCGCGGTGGCCTGGTCATACAGAGACGCGTTCGCGGCTTCCATTCCGGTGAGCTGGCAGATCATCGTCTGGAATTCGTAAAACGCCTGCAGCGATCCTTGCGACGCTTCGGCCTGATACGGCGTGTAAGCGGTGACGAACTCGCTCTGTGTCGCCAGATGCTCGACGACGGCGGGCGAAAAATGATCGTAGACGCCGGCACCGAGGAAGCAGACCGGGCCGGTGTCGCTGCACGGCGCGTTGCTTGCGGAAAGTTGCCGCAGGTCGGCCAACAACTCGGCTTCGCCGACACCCGTCGGCAGATTCAACAAACCCGCAACACGAAGTTTAGGCGGGATGCCGGCGAACAGTGTCTCGATCGAGGCGGCTCCGATGCGTTTGAGCATCGATGCTTCCTGCTCCGGCGTGATCTGTGTGAACTGCATGAACTTCGATCTCAGCGTTCCGCGACGAGCGGATTCGGCTTGTACAGTCTGGTGTCCAGGGCGCGCTGGAACTGTGTCCACGAGCGCTCATCGGTGTCCTGTTCGATCGCCCGCAGTGACATGTTCAGCTTGGCGTCGAGGTTGTCCAGGTAGTGGATCGCCACCGCCTCGGGCACAGCCGGATACTTCGGACTGCCGAACTCCGGTCGGGCGTGGTGGCTGAGCACGATGTGCTGCAGCACCCACTTGGTTTGCTCGGGGAAGGGTTTGCCCGTGGTCGCCGCGACGCGCTCTGCCGCCTGCTCGATCCAGTTGACGCACATGGAGATGTGCCCCAGAAGCTGACCCTGGTCCGTGTAACGAAAACTCGTGTCAAACGCGAGTTCATCGGTCTTCCCGAGATCGTGCAGAAACAGACCCGCCAGGACCAAATCGAGCCGGATCGCCGGGTAGCGCGGCATGGTCAACTTGGCAAGCTCCAAGAGGTTCAGCGTGTGCTCCAGCAAGCCGCCGATGTAGGCATGGTGCAGCGTGACCGCGGCCGGAGCGATCTTGAACTTCTCGATGCGCTGCGAATCGTTGAGGAACTCGCCGATCAGCGCCTTGACGGACGGATCCTCGATCTCGCCCATGATGGCCTCGGTTCGGGACCACATCTGCTCAATGTCGTTTTCGGTGCGCGGAAGGAAGTCGCCAAGATCGATGTCCTTGGTGTCAACCGGACGAACCGCATCGATGATGAACTGGAGCGAGCCCTTGTAGTTCTCGCTTCGGCCCTTGAGATTGATGAACCCGCCCTCGGGCAACAGGCGGTACATCGCCTCGGTCGCGGACCAGACGCGCGCCGTCATCTGCCCGGTCCGATCGGCGAGTACGCAATGAATGTAGAGAGACCCCTGCGTCGTGGTGCGCAAGTCCTTCGATGCGACGAGAAAAGTCACACCGTCGAACTGCTCACCGGGACCCATTTCCTTGATAAACCGTCGTGCCATGTTTCACTCCATGCGGGTCGGGCATCGTTCCTCCCCCGTCCCGTACTTTAGACTGGGCATGCGATTCCGGCAACAACGCCGGCCGCACGAGTGAACACCTGGACCAGATCGGTAGTTGGAGTAGACTCCCGGCTCGAAGCGCCACCGGCGGGACCGATGGGGCAGACTCGATCACCCGGCGAAGGAGCGAACGAACAATGCCATTGACACTGAGTGCGGTGCAACGGCGCGTCCTCGGCGTCGTGATCGAAAAGTCCTTCACGACGCCCGAGCAGTACCCGTTGACCGTCAACGCGATCATCGCGGGCTGCAACCAGAAGAGCAATCGCGACCCCGTGCTGGACCTCGGCGATGGCGACGTCATCCAAGCGGTCCAGGAACTCATGCACATGAACCTGGTCAAGCTCGCGGCCACCGGACCGGGCGCGCGGTCAAATCGATACGAGCACGACGTCACCTCGCAGTTTCCCTGGTCGCCGCGCGAGCAGGCCGTGCTGACCGAACTCATGCTCCGCGGACCGCAGACGGTCGGTGAGCTGCGCACCCGCTCCAACCGGATGGTCCCCTTCCCGGATCTGCAAACCGTCCAAAACATTCTCGACGCGTTCGTCGGAGCGGAACCTCCCGAGGTGGTCGTCCTGCCCCGCGCCGCGGGCCAATCCGCGATACGCTACCGCCACACCTTCCACGCCGACGGCGAAGAGGTCGAGACCGGCCAGAGCGCAGCAGCCGCGCCGACGGCCCCGCCGCCGCGCGACGCCAGCTTGGAAAAGCGCGTCGACGATCTCGAATCGCGCGTCGCGGACCTGGAACGCAGAATAGAGGCGATCCTGGGCTGATAGTCGGCGAGCCGACCGTTCCACAAAAGAGAAGCCCGCAACGGCCACATGGCGACCGCTGCGGGCTGCGTTGACAATAGGCGATGCGTTGCGCTATTACGGCCGCGCGTTGTTCATCGATGCACCGTTCCACGCCTGCGTGGCCGGCGGACTAACGCCGTTGATCAACTGCCGGAAGGCGAGCAGATCGAACGGCGTGCTGTCGCCACTGCGGTCGGTGTCGGTATAGTCGAGTCCGATGCCGGCGTCTGGCGTGGTCACGTCGTTGACGATCTGACGGAACGCCAGAAGATCGAACGGCGTAACGCTGCCGCTCTGGTCCGCATCCGTCGGCAGATAACCGATGTCGATACGATCAGGCTCATCGATTGGACCTAGGCTGCCGAGATTGGAGATCGACACGCCGCTCGCGTTCTCGACATTGGCGCGAATGGTCGTCCATTCCTGAATCGTGATCGGCGCATTCAGCGTGAGCACAATGCTCGGGTTGCTGCTCGCATCAACCGCCATGACGTTCGGAGCGCCGCCGCCGCCGGTCTCGGTGACGATGAAGCTCGCCGGGGTGACCGCACCGCCGCCCACTGCGAACACCGGCTCGCTGAACATGAGCGTCACCGAGTCAATGCCGCGATCAACGTTCACGCCGTCAGTGCTTTCGACGCGCGGATCGATGTACCCACCGAACGCGTGTTCGGCGAAAGACGTACCGGCAGCACCGTGAATGATCGCAGGACCCGCGGCCGATGGAACGAAAGCCCGTCCGGTGACGTTGGGGGGCGTGCTGCCGGGCTTGAACAGGCCGAATCCGACGTCGCCAGCCTCCGGCTCGCTGTTGGCGTCAAACCGGAAGTTGTACAACGTACCCCAACGAAGCGCGTTGGCGTTCTGGTCCTGGGCAAACGTATCCGTGGACCACGTCAGGCTGCCGCCGCCTTCGGTCGCGATCCAGTCCGTCGGCATGTAGGGATCGCCGCTGTGATAGTCCACGTCGTGGAAGCCGAAGTTCGACACGACGACACCCGGCGGAAGAGGAACCGAGAACGAGCGGGCGCCGCGTTCGGACGTCAGGTTGTGCACCGCGTACTCGTAGTGCCACGTGCCGTCGCCGTTGTCGGTGACCCGGTATCCCAAGAGCAGCCGGCCGTCGGCGGGAATATCGACGTTGGTGATCTCCGCCAGCGGGTCCGACACCCGCCAGGCGTGAATCGCGGCATCCTGACGAATCGTGGCGCCGGCAAAAGCAAGATTGTAGTTCGGGAGAACCACGCTGACGCGCCGATAGGACGCGTTGTTGTTGTCGTTGGACATGGTCCCGAACTGAGCGTCGTCCTCGGCAACGTAGTGCCCTTCCACGTAGTAGAGCGCGCCGGGATTCAGCGCGGGATCGAGATCATCGTGATGAACCTGGATCCGGCCCCTGAGCGTCCCGTTGCCGCTCGCCAGCGCATGGTTTCCGAGGTTGGTGCCCAAGTGCGGGTTGATCTCTCGTTTCGGCCCCATGTGGGAGAACTGCCCGTTGCGCGACGCCGAGTACGGATCGGAGCAGCCGACACCGAGCTGCGAGCAGCATCCACCGCATACCGGTGTGCAGCTCTGACAGACGTTCTGCTGCAAGGCACAGAAACCGTGCTTGAGCCAGCTCTGACCGATCTGCTCAAAACGGCCTCCCTTGAGCCGGTACATGTTCTGACCGATGACCGGGTGACGCGGACTCGGGCCTTGGAACCAATCCAGCGGCTGCGTGCCAATGTTGCACGATGTCGTGGCCACCGAGTACGCCCGGATCCCGCCGACGGCTCCAGCCGACGTCCAGTTAACGATCGCCGGCAGAGAGCCGACCGTAACGTCGGAACCGGGGAGCTCCTGCGGGCCGCTGCCCGGTTTGTCAGCAACCACCGGCCGCACGGTGTTGTCGACGTCAGTCATGTCAATCCCGGAAGTCAGCGTGAACTCGCCAACTTCGCCGATCTCCGCATTCATGCCAAGTTCACTGGCGGCGGCGTGCAGCCGGATCGATCCGCGCATTTCCAGTGCCGCCCCGTTGATATCGACGGTCAGCGACTCCCCGGAGATCTCGAACACCGGGTGGTTCCCATCCATGAACGGGACGCTGCTACGCCCGCTCATCGGGAGCGTGAAATTCACAATGTTAACTTTCTGACCCTCGGAGCCGAACATCCCGATCGTGCCGACGACCTGCGGCGAGCCGTTCATGCTCAGGAAGTCGCCATTCAGGGTCATCAGGTTGATGGCGTTGTTCATCCCCACCGATACCGGGAAGACGAACGAATCCTGCCCAAGGGACCAACCCTGCATGGTCAGGGCGGCGGCATCGAACGAAATCTCGATCTGAGCGCCCTCCACCGTGCCGTACGTGCTGTACGAAACGTACGTGTCATGTACTCCCCCGGCTTCCACTGCGAACGTCGCAGAGGCGCTTACCGCGACCGCAACAACCGCGGTAAGCGCAGCCAAGGTCGTCAAACCTGCATGCCTGCTTATCATTCTTTCACTCCATTCGTCCAAACGGTTTGGTCGACCCAGAGGCCGACGTGTCAAAAACGGTTACCACAAGTTTGGCCCGACCCAACATACCAAGACGCACGCGTAATCCCAAACGCTCAGTTTCGTCTCGCGGCAATAGATGCGTTTGCATCTGCCCGGCACCTGCGAAAGTATAATCCAGGCGCGATTCCGTTGCAATAACGAAGGGGACCAACGGCCGCGTCGTTCGCCGCCCAGAATGGCTCGATTCGGCCACGGCTGGAAGTATTAAAGCGGCGCGCGGCCAATGGGCTCGGCGGGCCAGATTCGGAGTGCGCGAATCAACGCGGATAGACGCTCGCGGCGCAGTGTACCGCGCCCCCGCGCCGCTGGCTCTCCGCACACATCACCGGCGAGACATCGACCCCGGACCCAAACGACGAACGGTACTCCCGCTCCGCCGCGCGATCGAGGGGAGCGTAGAGACCGCCGTAGGCCGGCATCAAGTATCGCCCGGCTTCGTGGATCCCATTGATGTAGTTGATTCCACGGTCACCTTCCGAAAGACTCGGGACCCTCGCTACAACGAACCCCACCTCAGCGAGCGTCTCGTGCAAGCGCGCCCGATCCACGTCGCGGCGATGGAACGACCGAACGTACGCGGCCGCATGACGATCCGAAGGCAGGCGCGACGCGTCCACACTCCAGGCGGCGAGCAGATCTATCGCCAGCAGAAACCGCTGGAAGTTCCCCACTCCCGAGTCCGTCGGACCGCTCGAAAACGCCTCGGCCAGCGACAACGGATACCGACCGAGACGCGGTGATGCGCTCCCCAACGGGGCCGACACGGCGTTGATGAATGCGACGTTTCTCCCCTCACGCAGGTGTCGCAGCGCGACCTGCGCAGCGGCGGCGTCCAGGACCCCGTGTTTCTCCAGCGCGCTCAAGCCACACTCCAGGACGATGCGCACGGCGGCCGGGCTGTCATTGACGAATGCAACAAGACGATCGGAGACGGCGCGCACGCTGACCTCGAAATCAATATGGAAAGAGACCGCTGGCAAGACAACCACGCGATCAACACCGAACTCGACGCGGAAAGCCTCCACCGCTTGAGACCGAGACAGGCCAAGCGCGATGTTTCGGTAGACTTCCGCCTCACCGAGCAGCAGAATGCGCTCGCCACCGGCCGGGTCACGCACCGCCATCAGGTTACCCCCCTGGAACAGCAGCGCGGACTGCACGACGTCGTGACCGGCCGAGGCAAACCCATCCATCAGAAACGACTCATTGGGAATGAATACCGAGCCGTCGCTTCGTCGACTCGCGTACCGGGGCACCAGCGTTACAACGCGGCGTTCGCTCCATGTGCCGGTGACCAACCCCACTTTCCCGTTGTCCTGCGCCCATTGCGAGACCGGAAGCTGCGTCGGGATGAGGGTCAGCCGCGAGGTGCCACTCAGCTCCCATGTCTGACACGTTTGCACAAGCGCCGACAGGTGCTCCCGCTCGACACTGGCCACGTGCCAAGCGTCGGGCAAAAGGGCTAGCAGTTGCCTTGCCACGTCCAAGCTGCCGCCCGCGCCTTCGCCACCCCAGACCGTCCCACGCGTCAGCTGCAGCCGCACACCACCGATTGCATGCTCGCCGCTCTCGCTGACCACCTGAAAACCACGGACACCGGGCGTCCACTCGAACGACGCGTTTCCGAGCTCCCCCGCGACGCGACCGACCGTCTCACCTTGCTTGAGGCGCCGAGCGATCCTGCGCACCAGAGACCCCGCGCCCCCCGACGAGTCGCCGCCGATTTTGAAACACTTCATTAGATCAACAGGTACGCCCACCACCCGAAGACGTTCCGCCGCTTGATCGGCGTCACCCAGAAACTCCGCGGGACCGATCACCTCGACGGCCCGCACGACGGTGGGCAACAGACCGTCGGAGGCGATGCGCTTCGCAACCAACTCCGCCGCGCGCCGATCGCCTTCCCGGTCGTAGCGGACATCCGTCGAACGGCGCACCGCGGCGTCGTCCAGAATCGCCGCACGGAATCCACGCAGAGGCGGTCGTGCCTCAACCAACGAACGGCGATACCGATTGATCGATCCGGTGGTTTCGACTTCATGGACTCTGATGTCCCTGCGATCTGCCACCGATTCGCGCCC
>JAJDDR010000517.1 GCA_029260255.1 Phycisphaerae bacterium | reverse complement strand
CAGTCCCCCATCCTTCCGCTGCGCTCAAGGATGGGGCACCCGTGCGTTTCGCGGTCATCGAAACATGCCCACGCAAGCGTGGGCATGTCACCCCGATGGGAAGTGCGCGTGTGTGGGCGGGGGCTGGCAAAAAGACCGTGGCGCGTTGCCAGGGGGGCGGCGGTCGGTTAGGTTGCGCGAAACCGTGAGTGAGGTGGCCGAATGGTGTGTGCGCGCCGTTTCCGGGGGCGCCTGCGGACTACGAGGAGTTTGAGACATGACGGATGAGCAGACAGGCCTCGAGGAAGAACCGACGTCCGCTGACGACGTGGAAGATGCGTCCGGCGAGCAGGGCGACGTGGAAGAGGCGTCCGAAGAGCAGGACGAAACGGCGAAGCTCAAAGAGGTGATCGATGTCGTCGTCGAGGACGTCGGCACGTTGCGCAAGAAGCTCACCATCACGGTCCCGCGGGACGCGATCGACGAGCGGCTGGGCGATCAGTTTTCCGAGTTGAAGCGCGACGCTCTGGTGCCCGGTTTTCGCAAGGGGCATGCGCCGATGGCGCTGGTGGAGAAGCGGTTCGGCGGCGAGGTCGGCGACCAATTGATATCTCAGTTGCTCAGCGCGAGTTACATGGCCGCGGTGGAGAAAGAGGACATCAAGGCGCTGGGCGATCCGATGGTCTGGGTTCCCGGGAGGCGGGAACAGGACGGCGAGAAGCTGATGACCATCGACAAGGCGATTCTGGAGATGAAGCTCCCGCCCGACGGTCCGCTGACATATTCGGCGGAGGTTGAGTTGCGTCCCCAGTTCGAGCTTCCGGAACTCGACGGCATCGCTATTGAGAAACCGACGGTCACGATCGCCGACGAGGACGTCGACGGGGAGATCGACCGATTGCGCGCGCTGCGCGGGCACTACGTGCCGGTCAGTGATGGTGCTGTTCAGGCGGATGATTTGGTCGTCGTCGACCTGACCATGAAGATCGACGGCGAGGTCATCAAGGAAGAAAAGAACGTGGCGATGTCCGCACGCGGGCAGGTAATCGAGGGCGTCGTCGTGGACAAGCTCGGCGAGTCTCTGGTGGGCAAGAAGCCCGGCGATACCGCTACCGTCGAAGCGACGGTGGGTGACGATCACGAGAACATCGACCACCGTGGCAAGCAAGCGTCGTTCGAGGTGGCGGTCCACGACATCAAGCGCGTGGAGTTGCCCGCGTTGGACGACGCGTTTGCGGAGACGCTGGGTTTCGACAGCGTGGACGATCTGCGCGGGCAGGCGCGCTCGGCGCTGGAGGCGCGGCTGGACTCGGTGATCCAGCAGGGCTTGCGCGGGCAGGTGGGCAAGTATCTGCTTGAGAAATGCGAGATGGAGCTTCCGAGCGGGCTGTCGCAGCGGCAGACCGACCGGATGGTGGCGCGGCGCAAGGTGGCGTTGTACCAGCAGGGTATGGCCGAGCAGGACATCGACAAGCATATGGACGACCTGCGGGCGAGCGCGGGCGAGGACACCGTCAAGGAACTCAAACTGTTCTTCATTATGGAACAGGTGGCCGAGGCTATGGAGTTGGAGGTCCACGACGATGAGCTGAACGGGGCGATTGCGTCGATCGCGGCGCACCAGGGCAAACGATTCGATCGGGTCCGGGACGAGCTTTCGAAGAACGACGGTCTGATGTCGTTGTACCTGCAACTGCGCGACGACAAGATCCTCGACGGGCTGTTGAAGAAGGCGGTGATCACGGAGGTCGAGGGTCCGAAAAAGAAGACGGGCAAGAAGACCGCGAAGAAAACGCCGAAGAAGGCTGAAGCCCCGTCCGCAAAAAAGTCGGAGGATGAGAAGGAAACGGGCTAGACAGCCGATATACGGGTGAACCGGGTGGCGTGCCGCCCGGGTTCAGGAGCCGCGGAGTGCGGGTGCCCGTCCTCGGGCCTGATCCGGGGTGCGTGGGCGTCCCGGTCCGTGTTGGGTCTCCGCGGGGTAGCGGGGTCTCGAGTTTCGCCGACCGCGTAAGAGGGACGATATTGATGGACGAGTTTTACCACCCCTTCCAGCCAACGATGCAACAGTACGGCAGCATTGCGCGGACTCGGGAGATGACGATCGACCAGTTGCTGCTGGAGAACCGCATCATCTTCCTGGGTGAGCCGATCGTACCCATGGTGGCCAAGAAGGTGATCCAGGAGCTGCTGTACCTTCAGTCCAACAAACGCGACGAGGAAGTGAGCTTGTATATCAACTCACCGGGCGGGTACGTCGACCAGACTCTGGCGATCTACGACACGATGCAGTCGATGGGCAGCGCCATTTCGACGTACTGCATCGGTCAGGCGGCCAGCGGCGGTGCGATCCTGTTGATGGCGGGCACGAAGGGTCGGCGGTTCATCCTGCCGAACGCGAAGGTGATGCTGCACCAGCCGTCCGGTGGCGTTGGCGGGCAGGCCGAGGACATTCGCATTCAGGCGCAGGAGATCCTGCGTGACAAGCGGCGGCTGAACGAGATCATCGCTCATCACTCGGGGCGCGACGTGGAGGCGATCAGAGAGGAGATCGAGCGAGACCGTTATCTCTGCGCCGAAGAGGCGGTGGAATACGGGATCGTGGACGAGGTTCTGTCGCCGGAGGCGTCGAAGAAGGCTGACAAGAAGAAGAGCGAGAACAAGTAATCGGGGCATACGCTCGAACCGGGCAGGCACTGGAGTGGACGAATAGACATGTCGACGCGATTTCAGAACATCCCGTTTGTGGTCGAAACTACCGGGCGCGGCGAGCGGGCGTACGATATCTACTCGCGACTGCTGAAAGACCGCATCGTCTTTCTGGGCGGTGGGGTGGATGACGAGACGGCCAACGTGGTGGTCGCTCAGATGCTCTTCCTGTCGAACGAGGACGCCAAGGCGGACATCTCGTTCTACATCAACTCGCCGGGCGGCTCGGTGTCTGCGGGTCTGGCGATCTACGACACGATGCAGTTCGTGCGTTGCGATGTGGCGACGTATTGCATCGGCATGGCGGCGAGCATGGGGGCGATCCTGCTGTGCGGCGGCGCCAAGGGCAAGCGTCACATCCTGCCGAACTCGCGGACCCTGCTGCACCAGCCGCTGATCGGCGGCGCGATGCAGGGCGCGGCGACCGATCTGGAGATTGAAGCCGAGGAGATCCTGCGTCTTCGTAGCCGGCTGTACGAGATCCTCAGCTCGCGCAGCGGCAAGGATATTTCCATTATTGAGAAAGACTGCGATCGCAACAAGTGGCTCGATGCCCAGCAGACCGCCGAATACGGACTGGTGGACTTGATACTGGAGCGTCTGCCCGAGTCGAAGTAGCGGTGGACGTCTCGACGGGGTCCTAACAGGACCCTATCATCATGCGCAACGTGAGCCCATCGGCTTCGACCGGTGGGCATTTTTTTCGAGCCGAGGCGTCACACGCGGCGATACCATGAATCGTGCGTGTCATTCGTTGCGTGCGGTCGTTACGGCTTGCCAGGCGCGCGCGATTCTGCGAGTCTTGAGAGATTCATGGCACGTACCACCTCCGACAGGACTCTAACCGATCTGAAGGCGTTGCTTGAGGTCTCGCGCGAGCTCGGGGCGGCGACGGAGTTGCTGCCGCTGTTGCAGAAGATCGAGTTGGCGGTCCTGCAGATTCTGGACTGCGAGCGTGCGACGGTTTTCCTTTACGACAAGCAGACCGACGACCTCTACAGTCTGGTTGCGACGGGGGAGGAGACGATCCGATTCTCGGCGCAGCGCGGCATCGCGGGCGAGGCGTTTCGGACGCAGTCGATGGTCAACGTGCAGGACGCGTACGCCGATTCGCGCTTCAATCGCGACATTGACAAGAAAACGAAGTTCAAGACGCGGAATCTCCTGACGTTTGCGATGGCCGGTCACAACGGGGACATCGTCGGAGTGCTGCAAGCGCTCAACAAACGGGACGGTGCTTTCGGAGACGATGACATCGACCGCGCGGATGCGTTGGGCAAGCTGGCGGGCGTCGGTATTCAGCGGCAGATGCTGCTTGACGAGTACGCCGAGAAGAAGCAGCTCGAGCGCGATCTCGCGCTGGCGCGGGAGATTCAGCAGCGTCTGCTGCCCAAATCGGATCCGAAGATCGACGGGTACGACATCGCCGGTTGGAACAAGCCGGCCGACCAGACGGGCGGCGACTGTTACGATTATGTCGCGTTCAGCGACGGTCGCCTCGGACTGCTGCTGGCGGATGTGACCGGTCATGGGATCGGACCGGCGCTGATCGCTTGCGAATGCCGGGCGTTGGTGCGGGCGCTGGCGTCGGCATCGAGCGACCCGGCGCTGATACTCACGCGGGCCAATGAGCTGATTCACCCGGATCTGGATGGCGGGCGGTTTGCGACGACCTTTCTGGGTGCCTTGGACGCTTCCCGGCACGTGATCGACTTTCTCAGTGCCGGTCACGGACCGATCCTGCACTACGTCCGTGCTTGCGGGGCGTGTAGTGAACTGAGTGCCACGACGTACCCTCTCGGCATCGTGTCGAAGCTCGATGGGGAAATCGGCGAGCCGGTTTCTCTGGCGCCGGGTGATATGCTGGTGCTGGTTACCGACGGGTTCTTTGAGTGGTCAAATCCCGAAGGGGAATTGTACGGCACGCGCCGACTCGGCGCGGTGATCCATGAGCGCCGGGATTTGTCCGCGGGTGCGATTATTGATGCGATGCACTCCGCAGTCGTCGCATTCGGCAACGGCACGCCGCAGGCCGACGACCTCACCGCGATTATCGTCAAGCGCCTCTGACGACCGCGCCGCTCCCTCCGATCACTTTGCCCGCCGCTACCTATCGGCGGGCGAAGTGATCGGGGGGAGAAGCGTACGCCACCCCGTCACCCGGCCTGAAGGTCGGGCCTAGCGCAGATGTCGCCTCGAAGACGACAACTAGCACGCGCGGCTCCGAAGCGTTGTCCAGGGTTCCCGGATGAACCTTCACTTGTTGACGTAAAGCGTTTGCCCGACGGCGTATCTGCAGGCGGGCTGTGTCATCTGGTAGACGGTCTCGGCGATGTCGTCGGGCTGTAAGCACTGTTCCGCGGGGAAGTCGGGGAACGGCCCGCGGAGCATCTGCGTGTCGACCGCGCCGGGTCCGACGCAGTAGACGCGGATGCCCGCTTCCTTGCCTTCCGTGGCGAGCCCCCGGGTCAGTGCTTCGACGAAAGCCTTGCTGGCGCCGTAGGCGGCGAATCCGGGAAACGGGTCGCAGGCGGCGACCGACGAAATGTTGACGATGACGCCTTCCCCGCCGCGGCGGAGCATGGGCCAGGCGGCGCGGCAGGCGTGGAAGACGCCGCGGATGTTGACGGCGTCCAAGGCGTCGAAGACTTCGGGATCGCAGTCCTCGATGGGCGCGTTGAGCGCGACGCCGGCGTTGTTGATCAGCACGTCGAGGCGGCCGTGCTCGCGCTCGGCGAATGCCATGAGTGCTGCGACCTGCTGGCGGTCGGCGACGTCGGTTACGCATGTGGAGCACGATCCGCCGTCGCGCTGGATGAGCGATTGTGTTTCGTTCAATTGCTCCTCGGTGCGCGCGGCTGCGATGGTGTGGGCGCCGGTCGCCGCGAATCGCCGGCAGATTGCCCGGCCTATACCGCGTCCGCCGCCGGTTACTACGACGACTTTCTCGTTCATGCGCCGATCCTCCAGGTGGGTTGGAATGACCTGTTCGGTTGCGCGTTCATCTTAGCCGCCGCGGACGGGGCGTCGATGGTCGAATCATGCCCACGCAAGCGTGGGCATGCCACCCGGGATGAAATGACCAGGGATCACCGGGGCGACGGGGACGCTTGTTTTCTGCGTCGGCGGGCCTAAAGTATCCGGCACGGTTGCTCCGTTGTGGGGCGTCTTTTTGTGTGCGACCCCTCCCTTACGGTCGGGGCTCGGAAAAACACCATCCGGCAGAGACACCAGTAGGCTGCGATTTGTGGATTTGAATCAACTGCAAGAGCGTTTGTCGGCGTTGCGATCGGAGACGGTCGATGCGCTCGCCGGTGTGGCGTCGATGGACGAGTTGCGGCGTCTGGAATCGCAGACGACCGGCAAGTCCGGCACGCTCGGGGCGTGGATGGGCACGATCAAGGAGTACCCGCCGGACCAACGCGGTGAGGTCGGAAAAGCGCTCAACCAAGCCAAGGGCGAGTTGACCAAGCTGTTCAAGGAGGCGGGTGAGCGGATCAAGGCGGGGGCGGCCGCGGCGGAGGCGTCGAAGGCGTCGTCGTATGATCCGACACTGCCGGGTGTTCGGCCGCCCGTGGGTTCGTTTCATCCGGTGACTCTGGTTCAGCTGGAGGTTGAAGACGTATTCCGGCGTCTCGGTTTTCTGATCGAGACGGGACCGGAGATGGAGAGCGAGTATTACAACTTCGAGGCGCTGAACATCCCGAAGCTGCATCCGGCGCGCGACATGCAGGACACGTTCTGGCTGACCAACGGGAAGCTACTTCGGACGCACACATCGCCGGTGCAGGTGCGTGCCATGGAGCGGCACGGACCGCCGCTACGGGTGCTCGCACCGGGTCGGTGCTTCCGCTACGAGACGATCGATGCGTCGCACGAGAACACGTTCCATCAAGTCGAGGGCCTGATGATCGACCGGCACATCTCGATCGCCAATCTGA
Organism: Phycisphaerae bacterium; assembly: GCA_029260255.1. GTDB lineage: Bacteria > Planctomycetota > Phycisphaerae > UBA1845 > UBA1845 > OFTM285. Next base: position 6,211 of record JAJDDR010000517.1, on the reverse strand, counting down.
TCGCGATGATGAAGCTCCTGCTGCGCGAGGTGTTCGGTCGCGATCTAAAGGTCCGGCTCAGGCCGGGGTACTTCCCCTTCGTGGAGCCGGGTTTCGAGTTGGACATGAGCTGCCTGATCTGTGACGGCGGCGGGTGCGCGACGTGCAAGCAGTCGGGCTGGATCGAGATCTTGCCCTGCGGCATGGTGCATCCCAACGTGCTCCGCGCGGGGAAGATCGACCCGCACGAGTACACCGGGTTCGCGTTCGGTCTCGGTCTGACGCGCTTGGCGATGATGAAATACGGAGTGGCTGACATCCGCGGGCTGAACAGCGGTGACCTCCGCGCACTGGTGCCGGCGACGCGCACCGGGGGGCCGACGCTTCTGACATGCTAATATCACTGAACTGGATTCGGGATTTCGTCGACCTTCCCTCCGACCTGTCGGCGACGGAGTTGGCGGAGCGCTTCACGCTGGTCTGCGCCGAGGTCGAGGGTGTCGAGGCGATCGAGGTCGGCGCGAAGGGGCTCATCTGCGCCGAGGTAGTGACGATCGAGGCGGTGGCCGGCACGCGCGATCTGTTTGCCGCGACGCTGGACATCGGTGGCAAATCGGTCGACACGATGACGGCGGCGCCCGGGTTGAAGGTCGGCGACCGCGTTGTCTACGCGCCGGCCGGCGCGTCGGTGAATGCGCTGGGGACGATCTCCGACAGCACCGTCGGGGGCCGACCGAGCAGTGGAATGATCCTGCCGGGCGACGCGCTGGGCGTGGCGATGGCGGTGCGCGAGGCGATCTTCCTGCCGCCGTCGATCGAGCCGGGTGCCGTGCTCGATCCCGCGCTGTTCGACGATTGGGTCGTGGAGATCGACAATCACTCGATCAACCATCGGCCCGATTTGTGGGGGCACTACGGCATCGCCCGCGAGTTCGCGGCGATCTTCGATACGCCGCTCAAGCCGTATCCGGTCACGCCGGTGGAGGAGTTGAGCGACGCATCGCTGCCTGAGATTCCGATCGTGATCGACGATCCCGAGGCGTGTCCGCGGTATTCGGCGATCATGATGAAGGGCGTCGAGTCGCAGCCCGGTCCGCTGTGGATGCAGCTTCGGCTGGGGCACGTGGGCTTGCGGCCGATCGATTGCCTGGTGGACTTGACGAACTACATCATGCTCGAACTCGGGCAGCCGATGCACGCCTTCGACGGGGACAAGGTCGAGGGGATCGAGGTCGGCACGGTCTGCGCGGGCACGAAGTTCACGACGTTGGACGATGTCGAGCGGACGCTTCCCGAGGGTGCCCTGATGATCACCTCGCAGCGCAAGCCGGTTGCGCTGGCGGGCGTCATGGGCGGGGCCGAGACGGAGATCACCGAGACGACGCGGTCGATGCTGCTCGAATCGGCGAACTTCCACCCGTATGTCATCCGCAAGTGCGCGAACTTCCTCGGTCACCGGACCGATGCCAGTGCCCGATTCGAGAAGTCGCTGGACCCGGCGCACACCGTTCTGGCGATCCAGCGTTTTGTGAAGCTCGCTCGAAGCGAGTTTTCGCGCTTCGAGTTGGCGGGACGGCTCAGTGACGGTTATCCGAGGCCGCTGCCGGAGATCAGCGTTTCGATTGATCCGGAGTTCGTTGCGCGGTTCATCGGTCATCCCGTCGAGCGCGATTGCATCACGAAGATCCTGACGGCGCTGGAGTTCAAAGTTACCGACGCGGGTGAGTCGCTGCGTGTCGATGTGCCGAGCTTTCGGGCGACGCGCGACATCGAGATCGAAGCGGACATCATCGAGGAAGTCGCCCGCTACGTCGGGTACAACAACATCGAGCCGGACTACCCGGAAGTCGTCGTTCGCGCGCTCGAGCCGAATCCGCTGCAGCGGATCGAGCGGGCGGCGTTGCGGGTGATGGTCGAGGGTCTCGGCATGACCGAGGTCCACGATTACATCTGGTACGATACGGAGTGGTGCAAGAAGTTGGGCTACGAGCCGTCCGATTGTCTGACCTTGCGGAACCCCGCGGCGGCCGGTCTGGAGCGGCTGCGGCAGTCGTTGATTCCCGGCTTGCTGGCGTCGGCCAATCTGAATCGCTACCACTTCGACGCGTTCAAGATCGTCGAGTTGGGCAGCGCTTTTCCGAAGGGCAACGGCGAGAATACTGAGCAGAAGCGGATTGGCGTGATCTCGGCCGTTCGGGGGAAATCGGCTGAGGATCAGCGCTTGGCCGAATTGAAGGGCGCGATCGAAACGTGGGCGTGGCAGGTCGTGTCGCGGCCGGCTACGTTCGCGCCGGCGGAGCCCGACGCGTCACGACCGTGGGAGCATGGTGCCAAGACGGCGGTTGTGCGCATCGGCGATGTGGATGTGGGACGCGTCAGCGCGGTGCCGTTGGAACTCCGGCAGCGGATCGATGAGCATCTGGCGGCGTGGTCGATGGTCTGGGCTGAGATCGACATTGTTCCGTTGGCCGAGTTGGGATCGCACGTGGACAAGCTGCCGCCGATCCCGGCGTTTCCCGAGGTCGATCTCGATTTCTCGGTATTGGTCGATGCGACTCGGCGGTACACCGATGTTACGGCGGAGATCGCCCGGTTCTCCGAACTGCTGTTGCGGCGGGTGTCGTTCGTGGACAGTTACGAAGGTAAGTCCGTGCCTGAAGGGAAGCGTGCGTTGACGTTTCGAGCGCGCATCGGGGATGCCGGGCGAACGCTCGAAGAACGCGACCTTGTTCGGTTCCGCGAGGCGTTTCAGGCGCACCTGGAGGCCGGTGGTATGGAGCTGAGAACAGGGTGATCCGACGACTGTCCAATCCGACGATGGCCGCGGTCTTGCTTCTCGTGTGTTGTGCGGGCTGTCCACAGTACCACGACGCGACGGTGCCCAACGAGATCGAGCGGATTCGCGAGCCGGAGAGCAACGCGGACTATTTCCTCTACGTCCCGTCCAACTACGACGACGCCTTCGACTGGCCGTTGATCGTTCTGTGTCACGGCACGCGCCCGTGGGACAACGCCAACCGGCAAATGCTCGATTGGGTGAAGCTGGCCGAGGAGAGGGGTTTTCTGGTCGCAGCGCCGAGGCTCACCGGCACTTCCGCGATTCCCAAACGCGCGGTGGACGATCAGATCGCCCGCCAGATGGTGGACGAGCAGCGCATACTGGGCGTCGTTCGCCACGTGCGCGGGGCGCATACGATCTCGGCCGACCGGGTCTTTCTGACCGGCTGGTCCGCGGGCAGCTTTGCGGTGCTGCACACGGGTCTTCGGAACCCGGAGGTCTTTCGCGCGATCGCGGTTCAGCAGGGCAACTTCGACTCGGCGTACCTTGCCGACGTGGTCGATCGGATCGACGTTCATCAGCCGGTCGGCGTTCTGTACGGGTCGATCGACATGCTCACCGGCGGCGACGGCAAGGCGTGCGTCGACTGGCTGGAGAAACACAAGACGAACCTCCACCGCCTCGAGGTCAGCGGCGGTCACCGCGGGCACCCCGAGCCGACGCAAGTTTTCTTCGAGAACGTCTTACGTCGCGAGCCGTGGCTGCACATTCGCCACTTCGGCATTGAAGGAGCCGACCCGATGATGGTCGGGTTCAAGACGATGGGCTCGTTCAGACCGAAGCGGTTTAGTTGGGAATTCGGTGATGGCGAGGAATCACCCGTGTCCGAGCCGGTTCACACTTTCGCTGAGGCGGGCGTGTACCGCGTGACCCTGACTGCGCTGAGTCCCAAGTCGGGAAAGGTGACGCGGACCGTCGAGATTCGCGTGCCGCTGCACGACACGCCTGGGGTGGAGCGCACGACCTGGGACGAGCCGTAGTGCGCCGTTTCGAGCCGCGGGGTTCATCCCGCGCGGACGTCCGCGCGGACTGAAGTCCGCGGCTCGGGTGGTCGCGTCACGCGAATCGTCCGGACCCGAACGGTTTGAAGATCAGTACCAGCGCCGGCAGCAGGATCAGGTCCGCGGCCAGCGCGCCGCACATGGTGAATCCCAGCAGGCCGCCGAAGTAGGCCGTCGGGAGAAACTCCGAAAGCGTCAGTATCCAGAAACCCAACGCGATGACGATGGTCGTGAATGCGCACGCCCGTCCGACGCTGCCGTGGGCCGTGCGAAGTGCCACGCGGTAGTCACCGGTCTCGTGCAGCACCGCTCTGAATCGCCAGAGGTAGTGTACGATGTCGGCGACCGCGATGCCCATGGCCACTGACAGCATCATCGCCGTGGTCATGTTCACGGCGATTCCGGTCCAAGCCATCGCGCCGAGGCAGAACAGGACGGGCAGCGTCGCGGGGATCATCGCGACGAGCCCGACCTTGACCGAACGCAACGTCAGCACCAATACCGTAAACACAGCCGCGACGGTCAGACCCAGGGATCGGAACTGATCCTGCCACAACTCGGAGACCAGCGTCGCGTGGAAGTAATACAGTCCAGTGATTTCCACATCGAATTCGGGTCCGAACTCCTCGGCGGCCAGTGCGCGCAGCGCGTCCGCCATGGCGAGTTTCTCGCGGACCTGCACGCCTTCGGACACGCGCAGGTTGATGCGCAGGGCGGTTCCCGTCTCGTTGACGAAGTTTCGCGTGATCCGGTCCACCGCCTCGTCGTCCAGAAGGAGCCGCGCGACATCGAGTTGTGCGTCGGGGCTCATCTCCAGCAGAGGCACGTCCAACCCTTCCGTCGATACGACGTCGGCGATGGTCAGTGCCTTGCGAACCGGATCGAACGACGCGACGGCGCGCTCACCGACGCGCCTCGCGGCGGCCACGGTCTCGGCCGACATTACCGTTCCGCCGTCGGTGCGGCGTGCGACGATTTCCATCGACCCGGCTGGCGAGAGATGCGATTCCAGGAAATCGTAGCTTGTGCGCACTTCGCTCTCGGGTCGGAAGCTCTTGACGAAATCGCTCTCGAATTCCAACCACGGAATCGCCGCGGCGAAGACGAGCGACACGGCGGCGAACGCGATTAGCACGCGCCCGCGCCGGGCGTCGACCCAGAGGGCAAGCGTTTTCAGCACGTCGGAAAGGGCGGTCGGTGCTTGCGCGTGTTCGGCGGGCGGTCGTGCCCGAGCGAGCAGCGGCGCTGCGAGCAGTGAAAAGACGAAGGCCGCCGCCAGTCCGACGACCATGAGGTAGCCGAAGTTGCGCACCGGGGTGATGGAGGAGATCGACACGGAGCCGAAACCGGCGGCGGTGGTGAGCATGACGCCGAGGCAGGGTGCGGTCATCCGCGCGAGGACGCGCCGGGACCGTTCACGCCAGTCGTAGAACGGTGCGCGGACGAACTCCTCCTCCTCCGCGACGCCCAGGTGGACGCAGTTCGCGACCGAAAGAACGACGACGAGAATGACGACCATTTGCGTGATCAGCGCGGTGGGCAGTTCAATGGCAGACGCGAATCCGAGTGTTGACAGGACGGCCGCCACGGAAACGACCAGCGCGAAAACGGCGGGGGCGGGGCGTCGAAACACCAGAGCGAGCGTGACGACCAGCACGGCGAAGGCCGACGTGGAGAACACGCGCAGGTCGCGGTCGACGTAGTCGTACATGTCGATCAGCGTCACGTACGGACCGGCCAAGACGATGTGCGCGTCGGGCCGGAGCGCCCGCGCGCTGTTGACGATTTTCTTGAGCTGCGCGACCGTCTCCCGCCGGACGGATCCCGACGCGCTTTCGCCCTGCATTTGCAGGAGTATGGCGACGGTCTTGCCGTCGCGGCTTATGAAACTGTCGGCGAACAGCGGATGCCGGCGAAGCCGCGCTCCGAGGAGTTTTCGCACTATCGCGGGGACGTCCGCCAGCGACGTGACACGTTGCACCTGCGGCAGCGCGGCGGTCTCGGCCGCGAGTTGCCCGATGAATAAGAACGTCGATTCGGGGTCGGCTACGTCCTCGCGAACGGCGATCACGGCGAATTCGTTGCTGACGAACTCGTCCATCAGTGCGCGGAACTTGTCGTAGGCGGTGCTCTCGGAAGAGACGAACGCGCGTAGCGAGTAGTCTTTCTTCAGCCCCCGTGATCTCAGAAGTGCGGCGGAACCTATGGAGATCGCCAGGATGGCGACCAGCGCCGGCTTGTGCAGTCTGATGAGCAGTTCCGGCACGATCGCGACACCTTCTCAGTCTCGACCGCGATCACGCGAACGGCGAGCCGCGGCGCCCAGTCGGAGTGGATTAAGCACAGAGCACACAGAGAGCACAGAGAAGGGAGAAGGTAGATTGTGAATATT